>JABFWC010000470.1 GCA_013362385.1 Pseudarthrobacter sp. | reverse complement strand
GGGCCGACACCGTCATTGCCTTGCCGCGCTTCTGGCGGTGGAAGGTGATGGCGAAGCGGTGCGCCTCGTCGCGAATCCGCTGCAGCAGGTACAGCCCCTGTGAAGTCCGCGGCAGGATGACGGGGAAATCGCTGTCGGGCAGCCAGACTTCCTCCAGCCGCTTGGCGAGCCCTACGACGTAGACGTCGTCAATGCCCAGGTCCGCCAGCGCCCGCGCAGCGGCGTTCACCTGGGGCTGGCCGCCGTCCACCACCACCAGGTTCGGCGGGTACGCGAACTTGGCCTTCGGCGCGGGGGTCGTGGTGTCCAGGACCGCGTCCTCCCCCGCCGGCTCCACCGACCCGGAAACTAGGGCTGATTCGTCCACCTGGGCGGACTTGTCCTGGAGGTAGTGCCGGAACCGCCGGGTGAGGACGTCGTGCATGGCCGCGGTATCGTCGGCGGCCGCGGGGCCGGTGATGGAGAACTTGCGGTAGTCGGACTTCTTGGGCAGGCCGTCCTCCACCACCACCATTGACGCCACCACGTTGGTTCCCTGCACGTGCGAGACGTCAAAGCACTCGATCCGCAGCAACGGCACCGGCAAGTCCAGTGCTTCCTGCAGTTCCTGAAGCGCCTGGGACCGGACGGTGATGTCCCCGGCCCGGCGGGTCTTGTGGAGTTTGAGGGCGTGCTCGGCGTTTTCGCGCACCGTGGACATCAGGGCGGCCTTGTCGCCGCGGCGGGGAACCCGGATGTCCACCTTCGCGCCGCGGATGCCGCCCAGCCATTTGGTCAGGTCTTCGGCGTTGCTCGGAGCCACCGGCACCAGGACTTCGCGGGGCAGCCGGCCGTGGGTGTCGCCGTCCTCGCCGTAGACCTGCTGCAGGAGGTGCTCCACCAGGTCCGGCGTGGTGAAGTCCTCCACCTTTTCCACCACCCAGCCGCGCTGGCCCCGGATCCGGCCGCCGCGGACGTGGAAGACCTGGACGGCAGCCTCGAGTTCGTCCTCGTGCAGGGCGAAAACGTCGGCGTCCGTGTCTTCGGCCAGCACTACGGCGTTGCGTTCGAAGACCTTTCGCATGGCGGTGATGTCGTCACGCAGGCGCGCAGCGCGTTCGTAGTCAAGCTCAGCGACGGCTTCGGCCATCTGCTTTTCCAGCTTCGTGATGAAGCGCTTCGCCTCGCCGCCCATGAAGGCGCAGAAGTCCTCCGCCAGGGCCCGGTGGTCCTCAGGCGAGATCCTGCCCACGCAGGGGGCGGAGCACTTGTCGATGTACCCCAGCAGGCAGGGGCGCCCGCTGGCCTCGGCCCGCTTGAAGACGCCGGGGCTGCAGCTGCGCACGGGAAAGACCCGCAGCAGGGTATCCATGGTTTCCCGGATGGCCCCTGCGGTGTAGGGGCCGAAGTACCGGGTTCCCTTCCGCTTGTCACCGCGCATGACCTGGACCCGGGGATACTTCTCGCCCATGGTCACCGCAAGGTAGGGGTAGGTCTTGTCGTCCCGGAAGACGACGTTGAAGCGGGGCTTGAATTCCTTGATCCAGGTGTATTCGAGTTGCAGCGACTCCAGTTCGCTGCCCACCACAGTCCATTCGACGCTGCTCGCGGCGTGGACCATGGCGTAGGTCTTGGGCAGCAGTCCCGCAGGGTTGGCGAAATAGGAGTTCAGCCGGGACCGAAGGCTTTTGGCCTTGCCGACATAGATCACCCGGCCGTGCGGATCGCGGAAGCGGTAAACGCCAGGATTAGTGGGGATTTCACCAGTCTTTGGCCGGTAACTTGCTGGATTTGCCACCTATCCAGTCTACTGACGGGCGCGCGGTGTCATTGCACGGGCCGGCTGTTCGGCCGGCTGATCCGGCGCCCGGTCAGTCGGCGGACTTGCTTTGGTTGTAGCTGCCGGATCGCTGTTGCCCACTGAGCACGGCGATGGCGTCCATGATCCGGTCCGTGACCTCGCGGCGCGCCGGCAGGGAATGGTCCGGCCCGGTCTTGTCGAAGTACAGCGGCTCCCCCACTTTCATGGTGAAGTGCTGCGGCTTGACGCCCATTTCGCCCGCGCGCTGGAGCTTCTCCGTGCCGATCAGGCCCACCGGGACCACGGGCGCCCCGGTGGTGAGCGCCAGCCAGCCGACGCCGGTCCTGCCGCGGTACAGGACGCCGTCGCGGGACCGGGTCCCCTCGGGGTAGATGCCGATGCCGCGGCCTGCCTCGAGGATGTCCAGCAGCGTCTTGAGCGCCTGGACGCTGGCGGCCTGTTCACCGCGCTCCACGGGAATGGAACCCACGGATTCGAAAAAGGCCTTCATGACCTTGCCTTTGACGCCGCCTGTGGTGAAGTACTCCGACTTGGCGAAGAACGCCACGGGGCGCGGCATCAGGGCCTGAACGATGACGCTGTCAAAGAAGGAAAGGTGGTTGGGAGCGACGATGAACGGGCCGTCGGATGGCACGTTGTCCAATCCAATGACGGTGGGCCGGCAGGTCCCGGAGATCAGGTTGCGGGTGGTCCAGCGGACGACATCAAACATTTCCATCGTTGCTCACCCCGCTCATGGCCGCGAAGTGGATGGCCTGGAGCCGGTCGATGACCGTGAGCAGTTCGGTGGTGTCGCCGACCACGGCAAAGGAGCCGGCGTCCTCCAGCTCACCGTCGGGGGCGAAGCCCCACCCGACACCGATGCAGTCCAGTCCGTTGGCGATGGCGCCGGAAACGTCCTGGGCGCGGTCCCCCACCATGATGGCGTGCTGGGTGTCCAGGTCCCGGAGCGCCGCCGCGATGATCTCGGTTTTGCCCAGCGGGACACCCTCCACGGCGGTTTCGTCGTCGCCGGAGCCGTGGATGCCCTGGAAGAATGCGTCGATCCCGTGGTGCGCCAGGACGGTGCGGGCGAGCCGCTGCGGCTTCTGCGTGGCAACTGCCACAGGGCGCCCGGCCGCAGTGAGGGTTTCGAGGACCTCCCTGATGCCCGGGTACAGCCGGCTCTGGGAGATTCCGGTGGTTACGTAGTACTCGCGGTAG
>JABFWC010000078.1 GCA_013362385.1 Pseudarthrobacter sp. | reverse complement strand
GAGGTTTTCGGCCGTGGGCTTCTCCGTGAAGATATGTTTGCCGGCCCGCATGGCCTTTTTCAGCGTCGCGGCGCGCAGGCTGGTCATGGACGCATCGAAGACGACGTCGACGGTGGGGTCGTTGATCACCGCGTCCAGGTCCGTGCTCCATTCGGCGACCTTGTGCTTTTCGGCGAGCTCGCGGATCCTGGCCTCGTTGCGGCCCACCAGGATCGGCTCGATCTGGACCTTGGTGCCGTCCTCCAGCGTGAAGCCGCCGGCGTCGCGGATGGGCAGGATGGAGCGCAGCAGGTGCTGGCGGTAACCCATCCGGCCGGTAATGCCGTTCATGGCGATACGGATTGTCTTAGTTTCGAAGCCCATGGGTCCTCCACGGTGAGTGAGCAGGTGAATTCAGGAGTCTGATTGGGAAAGCGCATTCCAACTTCTTCAATGATGCATGCGACGGACATCCTTGGCAAGCGCTTTCCGCGGGGTCGTTTCGGCTGCCATAATGTGCTTACCTTTATGTCCCGCCGAACTACGTCCCGCCGAACCAGGAGATGCCGTGGCCGCAAGTACCCTTACCGAGGTGGCACGCCTGGCCGGGGTGTCACCAGCTACCGCCTCGCGCGTCCTGAACGGCTCCGCACGCAAGCCGGGCAAGGACATCGCCGACCGGGTACGGCAGGCGGCAGCGTCGCTGGGGTACATTCCAAATGCACAGGCACAGGGCCTGGCAAAATCCAGCTCGGGGCTGATCGGGCTGATTGTGCACGACATCGCCGATCCCTACTTCGCCGCCATCGCCCGGGGTGTGCAGGAAGCCGCGCGGGAACAGCGCAGGATGGTGCTGTTGGCCACCACCGGCGGCGCCCCGGCAGAGGAGAAGGAAGCGGTGGCCGCTTTCGCGGCACGCCGCGCGGACTCGATCGTGATCGCTGGCTCCCGCTCCTGCCGGGATGAGGACCGGGACGGCAACGCCGAACTGTCGGCCGAACTTGACCGTTATTGCCGCAACGGCGGCCAGGTGGCCGTCGTAGGGCATCCTGTGGTGGGTGCAACCGCCTTGGAGGGCTACCACGTGGTGAAAGTCCCGAACCAGGAGCTCGCCGGCCGGCTCGCCGCGGAGCTGGCCGGGGGCTGGGACGGGGAGTTCGTCATCGTGGGCGGACCGGAAGGCCTCCTGACCTCCGATGACCGCGTCCGCGGCTTCCAGGAAGGACTGGAGCGGGCCGGACGCCGCCCGGCGGAGGTGCTGCGGAGCGCGTTCAACCGGTCTGGCGGATATGAAGCCGGACTGGAACTGTCCGCCCGGATCAAGGCAGCCCAGTCCGAGGACGGCGGCACCCCTTCTCCAAAGCTGTGTATTTTCGCCGTTAATGACGTGATGGCCATCGGGGCAGCAGCAGCACTGCGGTCTGAGGGGCTCCGCATCCCCCGGGACGCCGCCATCGCCGGGTTCGACGACATTGAAACCCTTCGGGACTTCCGGCCGGCCCTTTCCACGGTGCGTCTGCCACTGGAGGACATCGGGCGCTATGCCACCCGGGCCACCGGAGGGCGTCCGGCCGGCGGGGACGGCGAAGCCGCGGAAGGCGCCTCTTTCGATGAGGTCACCGGCGAGGTCACGCTGCGGCGCAGCACCGGGGCGGCCGCCTGATGACGCCTCGCGGACTTACGGCAGTTCCGGCCGGTTCGAACACCGGCGGCTCCCGCCCCGCCATCCTGGTCCTGCCCGGTGGAGGATACGCCCGCCAGGCCGATCACGAAGCGGAGCCCGTTGCCGAGTGGCTGGCCTCTTTGGGTATCCACGCTTTCGTGCTCCGCTACCGGGTTGCCCCTGACCGGCATCCGGCCCCCTTGGAGGACGCCAAGGACGCCATGCTCTACATCAGGAATGGGGACCACGGAATTGCCGTGGACCCGGAGCGCATTGGCGTCCTGGGGTTCTCCGCCGGAGGCCACCTTGCGGCCACGCTCAGCACGGCAGCTGCCACGGGGAACCAGGACCTGGACGTTCCCGCAGCCGTCCCCGACCTTTCGGTGCTTTGCTACCCGGTTGCCTCACTCACCCACGAGACACACCAGGGCTCGGTGGAGAACCTCCTTGGCGAGGCACCGCCGTCGGACCTTCTCACAGCGCTTTCGGCGGAGCTGAACGTCACGCCCCTGACGCCGCCGGCGTTCCTTTGGCATACAGCCGACGACGACGCCGTTCCGGTGAGCAACAGCCTGAACTACGCCAGGGCGCTGTTTGCCGCTGGCGTTCCAGCGGAGCTGCACGTCTTCCCGGCAGGACGGCACGGGCTGGGCCTTGCTGTGGACGAGCCCGGGCCCGGGCAGTGGACGACACTCTGCGCAGCGTGGCTGCAGCGTGCCGGTTGGGCAGATTCCCCAGCCTTTTAGTCCAGCGCCCGGATGGTCCAGCCCGCGGAATGGGAATCGCCCGGCTGCAGGTGCACCAGGTCAGTACCGGAATGCAGGGCGTCCGGCGGGCAGGTCATGGGCTCAACGGCGAGGCCCAGCCGGTCCGGGCCAACGGGCTTGTCCCCGGTGTGCACCTGGACCCAGGGCCATTCGCTCCCCCATTCCAGTTCCACTCCTGTTCCTGACGGATCCAGAACGCGCACTGAGGCCAGGCCGGCGCCGTCCCGTGAGATGCCCGTGAAGGCGTGGTCGATCCTCACCGGCCCCAGGCGGTGCGCGGAGCGGAAATCAAAGGCACCCCCGTCCACCAGCTGCATGCCTACGGGCAGCAGCCGGTCCGGAGTGACCTCCAGGTAGGCATCGGCCCGAAGTTCCAGTGACCACTCGTCCAGCGGGGACGGACCTGCTACCAGGTACGGATGGGGGCACACGCCATAGGGCGCGGCAGCGTCGCCGGTGTTGACCGCCCGGACCGCGCCATGGAGCCCGTCGTCCGACAGGGAGTAGGTAACGGCCAGTTCCAGGTCCCCGGGGTATTCCGGGCCGGCCGGAATGCGGCAACCCAGCACAGCCCGGTCCGCTGCCGCTTCCAGCACTTCCCAT
>JABFWC010000252.1 GCA_013362385.1 Pseudarthrobacter sp. | reverse complement strand
CGCCAGGTCCCGCGCGTGCAGCCACTGCCGGGTGAGCCCGAGGTTGGCAGCCAGCCGCGGGTCAGCACCGTAGGTGAGGTCACCGGCGCACGGGTGGCGCAGCGCGGAGAAGTGGACACGGATCTGGTGCGTACGGCCGGTCTCGAGGTGCACTTCCACCAGGCTGGCCTTGCCAAACGCCTCAAGCACCTCGTAGTGGGTGACGGAGGGGCGGCCATCCTCGATGACGGCGAAGCGCCAGTCGTGCCCGGGGTGGCGGCCGATCGGCGCGTCAATGGTCCCGGTCAGGGGGTCCGGCAGCCCCTGCACCACGGCATGGTAAATCTTGTCCACGGTGCGCTCTTTGAACGCACGCTTCAGCGCGGTGTAGGCCCGCTCGGACTTGGCCACGACCATCACGCCGGATGTGCCGACGTCGAGCCGGTGGACAATGCCGGCCCGCTCGGGGGCGCCGGAGGTGGAGATGCGGTAGCCGGCTGCGGCGAGGCCGCCCACGACGGTGGGCCCGACCCAGCCGGGCGACGGGTGCGCCGCTACGCCCACGGGCTTGTCGACGACGACGAAATCGTCGTCGTCGAGCAGGATGTTCAGGCCTTCCACAGGGTCCTCCACGACTTCCAGCGGGTCGCGCCGTTCCGGCACGCTGATGTCCAGGACATCCCCGGCTGCGAGTTTTGCCGACTTGCCCAGCGCTTTGCCGCGATGGAGCACGTGGCCTTCGGAGAGCAGCGTGGCCGCGACGGACCGGGAGATGCCGAGGATGCCGGCCAGTCCTGCGTCGGCGCGGGTTCCGCCGTAGGCCTCTTCAACGACGATGCGCTCACTCATGGGCGTCACCGTCTTTGTGTCCGCCCACGCGGCTTCCGTCCAGGGCAATGCCGCGGATGGTCAGGATGCAGATGATGCCGACGGCGGACACCACGGCGGAGTCGGCCACGTTGAAGATTGCGAAATTGGGCAGCTGGATGAAGTCCACCACGTGGCCCATCCCGAAGGACGGTTCACGGAAGAGCCGGTCGGTGAGGTTGCCGAGGGCCCCGCCCAGCAGCAGGCCAAGCGCCAGCGACCACCAGGCGGACCCCAGCCTGCGGACCTGGAAGAGGATGGCGACGGCGACCCCGGCCATGATGAGGGAGAACACCCAGGTGATGTTCTCCCCGATGGAGAACGCGGCGCCGGAATTCCGGATGAAGTACCAGTGCAGCACCGGGATCCGCTCGCCCTCGACCATGGTGGAGGTGACCCAGAGCTTCGTCAGCTGGTCAAGGACGTAGGCGAACACCGCGAATCCGGCGAACAGGGACAGGAGGACAGCCCGGCGCGGGCGCTGCGGGGGCGGGACGGGGCGTGCGGCGTCGGCGGCAAGGTCGTCAGTCATGGTGCTTTCATTCGTAATACCGGGTGATGCCAAAAGCCGGTGGCCGAGGAATCCTCAGCCACCGGCTTTCAGAATACGTGCTGCCAGGTTAGTTGGCTTCGCTGACTTCCGGCGTCGCGACGGAGCCGCGCGCTTCGAGGTCGCGGAGCTGGCCCTCGATGTAGGCCTTCAGGCGTGAACGGTAGTCGCGCTCGAAACCGCGCAGCTGCTCCACCTTGCGTTCCAGGACGGACCGCTGCTGTTCCAGCGCGCCGAGGATCTTGCGGGACTTTTCCTGGGCGTCGTTGACGAGGCTGCTGGCTTCGATCTGCGCTTCGGCGATGATCTTGTCCTTCTGGGCCTGGCCGTCGGCGACGTGGCGGTCGTGCATCTGCTGGGCCATGGCGAGCAGGCCCGCGGCGGACTCGGCGGAGGCGGTAGCGGCAGGAGCCGGGGCAGCGGGGGCTGCAGCAACCGGAGCGGGCTGGACGTCCTTCTTCTTGGCCTCGGCAGCCTTGGCCTCAGCCTCCGCCTTCTCGCGGGCCTCGTCCTTGTCAGCCTTGACCGGCGCGGGGACCTTTTCCACCACGGGTGCGGCGGCGGAGCTTGCCGGGACGCTGGAACCGGCCTCGGCGAGCTTCTTGCGAAGTTCGTCGTTTTCCTGGTTCAGGCGGCGAAGCTCGACGACGATCTCGTCCAGGAAGTCGTCAACCTCGTCCTGGTCGTAGCCCTCACGGAACTTGGTGGGCTGAAAGCGCTTGTTGACAACGTCTTCTGGCGTCAAAGCCATCTGGTCACCTCACTGGTCTGGTTAGTCAGTAGGCCTTCCGGCCGTCAAAACTACGGTACCTAAATTTGGTCTGCTTACTCTAATTCAACACTGCAGTGTCAAACTCAAGCTTTTCTCCGCTTTCACAGTAACTGTTCCCCATCGGGGAGCACCGCTGCACAGCCGGGTGTTGCCGGTAAATCAGGCAAGGCCCCTGGTGATGTTCATCGCAATGCTGACGCCGATGAAGAGGATCAGGAAGCCAAGGTCCAGCGAGATGCCGCCCAGCCGGAGGGGCGGGATCATCCGCCGCAGCCCCTTGAGGGGTGGATCCGTGATGGAGTACACGGTGTGTGCCACCACCAGGGCGGCACCCCGGGGGCGCCATTCCCGCGCGAACATCTGCACCCAGTCGAAGACCAGGCGGATGATGAGGGCGATAAAGAAGAGCAGCAGCGCGAGATAGACCAGTGCGAAAACAATTGCCATGGCTTAGTTCATATCTCCGTATCCAGCGGTGGTGCCGCGGTGTGCTGCCGAAAGTGTCTTCTCTATTTCAGCACAGATGCCAGGCAGGTGTCCCTGCCTGGCATCCTGCCACGTGCTGGTGTTCAGCTTTGGTTGAAGAAGCTGGCCTGCGTATCGCTGTCCTTTTTGTCATCACCGATCACTTCGACATACGACGGCGAAAGCAGGAAAACCTTGTTGGTCACCCGCTCGATGCTGCCGCGCAGGCCGAACACCAGCCCGGCGGAAAAGTCCACCAGCCGCTTGGCGTCGGCTTCACCCATGTCCGTGACGTTCATGATCACCGGAATGCCGTCCCGGAAGCTCTCACCGATGAGCTTGGCGTCGTTGTAGGAGCGGGGGTGGATCGTCGTGATCTGGCGAAGGCCGGT
>JABFWC010000321.1 GCA_013362385.1 Pseudarthrobacter sp. | reverse complement strand
GCGGAGTGGAAGGGCGCGCAGCCGGTGCCCCGCCGGGCGGTGGAAGGCCGGAGGGTGACGCAGATGCACTACGCCCGGCAGGGGATGATCACCCGGGAAATGCGTTTCGTCGCGCTGCGCGAGAACTGCGACGTCGAGCTGGTCCGCAGCGAGCTGGCGGCCGGCCGCGCCATCATCCCCAGCAACATCAACCACCCCGAATCCGAGCCGATGATCATCGGGAAGGCTTTCCTGGTGAAGATCAACGCCAACATCGGCAATTCGGCGGTCACCAGCTCCATCGCCGAGGAGGTGGACAAGCTGCAGTGGGCCACCCAATGGGGCGCCGGCACGGTCATGGACCTTTCCACCGGCGATGACATCCACACCACCAGGGAGTGGATCATCCGCAACTCCCCCGTGCCGATCGGCACCGTGCCCATCTACCAGGCCCTGGAGAAGGTCAACGGCGAGGCGAACGCCCTGACCTGGGAGATCTTCCGCGACACCGTCATCGAACAGTGCGAGCAGGGCGTGGACTACATGACCATCCACGCAGGGGTCCTGCTGCGGTACGTGCCGCTGACCGCCAACCGGGTCACCGGCATCGTCTCCCGCGGCGGCTCCATCATGGCCGGCTGGTGCCTGGCACACCACCAGGAGAACTTCCTGTACACGCACTTCGACGAGCTGTGCGGGATCTTCGCCAAGTACGACGTCGCCTTCTCCCTGGGTGACGGCCTGCGCCCCGGCGCGACCGCCGATGCCAATGACGCCGCCCAGTTCGCGGAGCTGGACACCCTGGCGGAGCTCACGCAGCGCGCCTGGGAATACGACGTCCAGGTGATGGTGGAAGGGCCGGGCCACGTCCCGTTCCACCTGGTCCGCGAGAACGTGGAGCGCCAGCAGGAACTCTGCAAGGGTGCCCCGTTCTACACGCTGGGACCGCTGGTGACCGATGTCGCTCCGGGCTACGACCACATCACCTCGGCCATCGGTGCCACGGAGATCGCCCGGTACGGCACCGCGATGCTCTGCTACGTCACCCCGAAGGAACACCTGGGCCTGCCCAACAAGGACGATGTGAAGACGGGCGTAATCACGTATAAGATTGCCGCCCACGCCGCGGACCTGGCCAAGGGGCACCCTGGCGCGCATTAACGCGACGATGCGCTGTCCAAGGCGCGGTTCGAGTTCCGGTGGCGGGACCAGTTCGCGCTGTCGCTCGATCCGGAGACGGCTGAGGCGTTCCATGACGAGACGCTGCCGGCGGAGCCGGCCAAGACTGCCCACTTCTGCTCCATGTGTGGACCCAAATTCTGCTCCATGCGGATCAGCCAGGACATCCGGAACGAGTTCGGTTCGGCGGAGTCCCAGGCGGCACTGGCCGAGGCGGCAGCGGGCATGCGGGAAAAGAGCGAGGAGTTCCTGGCGGCTGGCGGCAAGGTGTACCTGCCTGAACTGAAGGTTCCTGCCGGCAGCTAGGACGCCCGGGCCGGCTGGCTCCGGCTCACCTCGCCGATGAACCGGCGGATGGCGGAGTCGCCGTCGGGCGAATCATGGGGCCGGTGCCCGCCCGCGGTAACGCGGTGCAGGGCGCCGGTCTCCCGCAGGTAGCCGGCAATCTCTTCGTAGAGCGGCTCCCAGCCGCCGGTGAGGACGAGGGTGGGAACACCCGGAACAATGTGCAGCGGCGCCTCCCAGGAGGGCGCCTGGAGCCGCAGCCGGCGGGCGGACCGCCGTTCCTCCGCGGTGGCCGGCTGCTGCAAGTCCGTGGCGTAGACCCGGCGGACGAACTCGCGCTGGAAGTCTTCGTCGCTGAGCTGGTGCCGGACCTCCAGCAGGGGCCGCATCAGGCTGATGTGGGCCGCCGTCGCGGGCAGCTCGGCCGTCAGCGAGAGGCACGCCGGCTCCACCAGGGTCAGGGAATAGACGAGGTCCGGACGCTCGACGGCAGCCATCATGGCGGCGATGGCCCCCTGCGAATGTGCCACCACGTGTCCCCCAGTTGCTCCCCGGCCGTCGTCAGCCAGGGAGCGCAGCACGATGTCCATGTCCTCCGCGAAGGAGGATTCGGCGGGTTCAGCGACGGGATCGTAGCCGTGCCGCCGCAGGAACAGAGCGTCGTAGGACAACGCCATGCCATGCTGGCGCGGCCAGGCAGCGGCGCCAAAGCTTCCGGCGCCGTGCACGAACACTACCCTCTGCTTGAACATCTCCCAACCCTATTCCACGGCCCCGACATCCCAAGCAAGTAGCGCCAAGTGTCGTTTTGAACCGTCAAAACGACACTTGGCGCTACCCGGTTGGCGAGGCTGCTACTTGCCGAGGAACTTGTCGAAGCCCTTGGGCAGGTTCAGCTGCGACGGATCGAAGTCGCCGCCCTGCTGGCCGAACGCCGCACCGGTGGGCAGTGCCTTGGCAGCGTTGGCACGCCGGGCCTCGGCCTCCTTGCGCTCCTGCGCCGCCTTGGCCGGGTTGCCGGACTTCGCCTTCTTCTTCGGGGCGTTCTTGGCGTTCTTCCGTGCACCGCCGCCGGCACCCGGCAGGCCCGGCATCCCGGGCATGCCCGGCATGCCGCCCTGCGCCATCTTCTTCATCATCTTCTGCGCCTGCGCGAAGCGCTCCAGCAGGCCGTTGACCTCGGAGACATGGACGCCGGAGCCGCGGGCGATGCGTGCGCGGCGGGAGCCGTTGATGATCTTCGGCGCCAGGCGCTCATGCGGGGTCATGGAGCGGACGATCGCCTCGACGCGGTCGATTTCGCGCTCGTCGAACTGCTCGAGCTGCTGCCGGATGTTCTGCGCTCCGGGCATCATCATGAGCATCTTCTTCATGGAGCCCATGTTGCGGATCTGCTGCATCTGGGCCAGGAAGTCCTCGAGGGTGAAGTCTTCCTGGTCGGCGAACTTCTTCGCCATCCGGGCGGCTTCCTCTTTGTCCCAGGCCTTTTCGGCCTGTTCGATGAGGGTGAGGATGTCGCCCATGTCCAGGATGCGCGAGGCCATCCGGTCCGGGTGGAAAAGTTCGAAGTCGTCCAGGCCTT
>JABFWC010000371.1 GCA_013362385.1 Pseudarthrobacter sp. | reverse complement strand
CGAAAGATCTCTGGCCTGCGGCCGGCGGCCGGCTTCCCCAGGAGCCGGGCACCACAAACAATACCGCCCATCCACCAACAAGTGGATAAATTCCCTGCAGCGGTGGCGGTAGCCGCAACCGCGCTGTTTCGGTAGTCCCCGGACTCCTAGTCCAGGACCAGGCCCCTGCCGCGGCCGCGCGTGAGGCGGACCGGCCGGATCTCACCGAAGCCGCGAACGTTCTCCGGCGGCTGCGGGACCATGATGAACCGCTCGTCGTGTTCCAGTGCGGACGCCGTCATCGAATCCACCAGGACGGTTCCCGGGTCGGCAAGGCTGGTCAGGCGGGCGGCGAGGTTCACGGTGGGGCCGTAGATGTCGCCGAGCCTGGACAGAATGCGGCCCCACACCATGGCCACGCGGGCCTCCGGCAGGATCTCGTCCTCGGTGAAGGCTTCGGCAAGCGCGAGGGAGATCTCGGCGCCGGCGGCCGGCGTCTCGGCGATGTAGAGCACTTCGTCGCCGACGGTCTTGACCAGGCGGCCGCCGCCGACGGAGATGATTTCCGCGCACTTGTTTTCAAAGCGCTGGACCAGCCGGGCGAGGGTCTTTTCGTTCATCCGGCGGGACAGGCTGGTGTAGGAGACCAGGTCCGCGAAGCCGACGGCACGGGCCAGCGGCAGCGGGGCGTCGTCCTCGTCGCCTTCACGGCCCTCTTCGCTGGCCTGGAGCCCGGCCTCGGCCCGGACGGCGAGCCGCTGGACGCCGGCGTTGAGCTGGCGGCGCCAGGAGTAGACCAGCACTTCCTCGAGTGCGTCCACCAGTGCCGGCAGCTCGTTGACCAGGCGTTTGCGTGCCACCGCGTCGGTGACACCCTGCTCGTGGACCATGTCTTCCACCAGCGCTTCGATCTGCCAGACCACCATGCGGTCGGTCATCTGGCCGATGGCGCGGGTGACGGAGATTGCGGCTTCTTCCGTCAGCTTGCCGCTGCGGACCAGGTCGACCACGGTGGACAGGGCTGCTTGGT
Organism: Pseudarthrobacter sp.; assembly: GCA_013362385.1. Taxonomy (GTDB): domain Bacteria; phylum Actinomycetota; class Actinomycetes; order Actinomycetales; family Micrococcaceae; genus Arthrobacter. The sequence goes on along the minus strand of JABFWC010000371.1, from coordinate 2,024 downwards.
CCCGTTCGGTGAACGCCACGTCCTCGTCCCCGAAGTTGGGGAACCCCAGGGCACGCCAGAGTTTCCGTGCGGAGAGCAGGGAGAGGCCGGCGCCCGCAGCGACTTCGCGACGCCGGAGCTTGCGTTCGCCGCCCAGGAGCCGGGCCTCGAGAGCTTTCATCGCCAGCCGCTCGGCGGACATGGCTCCTGTAGCCGGATGCCGGTCAACGGCGGGCGGCACTGCCGGTTCCGGCGTCGTCGCGGAGTATTCAAAGGAGGCCGTGTCAACGGAACCGGCGTCGGGGGCGATGCTGTTCATGCGTTCCTGCTGGTCCTCATCGTTCATCCCGTCCACCTTCTCTCATGTTTCGGCAAAGCCTCCGCCGGCGAGTGCACCGCTGCGTCCGGCCCGGCGTCGTGTCCGTCCGGCAGTTCCCCGATGGCGTCGAGGATAAAGTCGCGGAACCGGGCCACCTCGGGGACGTCGCGGAACACCACCACACCCTGGTACCCGGTCTCCAAGGATATATTCCCGGACCGCACCAGGCGCTGAAGCAGGGTCTCGCGGACTGTCAGGTTGCGCACAGATGCCAGGTCCGCCTGCTGCTCCCGGCGGTTAATGATCCCGTGGCGGGCAACCATCCGCAGGCTGGTCAGGGTGTACCGCGTGCCCAGCCAGCGCAGCAGCCTGGGCAGGCAGTAGGCCAGCCAGACCCCGGCGGCCGCCAGGACACAGCAGGCGACGAGCCATGGCGTCGCCTTGCCCCCGAGCGCCGGAACCAGGCCGGCTGCACCGCCGCGAATAATCCATGCGCTGGCGTAGGCAGCCAGTGCCGGTGCCAGCACGAAAGCCGCGGCCGCCCCTGCCAGTTTCCTCGGCTGCGGGCGGGTGGTGACTATGACCTGCTCGCCCGGGACGAGGCCTTTACGCATAACCGCCTTCGCCTGGCTCCTCCGGCGGGGTCCACGGGCGCAGATGCACCACGTCCCCGGCCGTCACTACGTGCTCGTGGGAGTCTTTGTCCACCACCAGCAGGGACCCGTAGTCATCCAGCCGGGTGGCGTGCCCGATGATTTCGTGGTCGCCGGGAAGCTGGGCCCGCACCTGCTTCCCAAGCGTCACCATCGCAGCCTCAACCCGCTTATGCAGCGAGGGGCCTCCCGCCAGGCCGGCCGCGGGGTCGCCGTCGGCATTGCAGAAGCTCCTGTACAGGACTGCGAAGTGCGACAGGTAGCTCTTCAGGAGGGCGGTGCGGTCCGTGGTGCCCGCACCTTCCAGGAGCACGGACGTGGCGGTGGGGACCGGCAGGTCCTTTTCGCCCAGGGTTACATTCAGGCCCGTGCCCAGGATGACCGGCGGGGCGACGCCGTCCACCATGGGTCCAAGCTGGGCCAGGATGCCCGCGATTTTCCGTCCCCGCACCAGGACGTCGTTGGGCCACTTGAGGTCGGCCGGGAGGCCTGCTGTTTCCAGAAGGGTTTGGCGCAGGGCCAGGGCCGCGATCAGGGACAACCAGGAGTAGCTCTGGGTGGGCAGGGGCCTGCGGTCGGCATTGGCGGGGCGCAAGACCACGGACACGGACACCGAGCTCAGCGGCGGCGCTTCCCAGTGCCGGTCCAGGCGTCCCCGGGCGGCGGTCTGGTACTCGGCGGTGAGGACGGACAGGTCCGGCCACTCCGCCGGCTCGACGGTGACGGAGCGCAGGAGGTCGGCATTGGTGGAGCCGGTGGAGTCGACGACGTCGATGCGCGGGATTCCCGTCGCCGAGAGGAAGCGGTCGTCTGTCAGTTCGCTTCTGTTCAGGGGGATGCCCGGTGCGTGTGCGTCGTCGTCCATAGCTAAATCCTACCGAGCCAAATCCTGACCGGAGCAGCGCTGCCGGGACAGCGGCACTACAGGAAGATGTCCGGAACGAGCTGGTCCTCGGGCGCGCCGAGGCTATAAGGCCGGAAGTCCGCCACTCCCGCCGCAGCCAGGACCTGCTCGTCGGTGTAGACGTTGCCAGTGGCCTGCGCGCCCGCCCGGAGGTTGCTGCCGGTCAGCA
>JABFWC010000231.1 GCA_013362385.1 Pseudarthrobacter sp. | reverse complement strand
TACTACCATCCAGGTACTGGGCCCGGTGGCACCCAACTGGCGCAAGGGTGGGCGCAGCGTCAACGGCCGGGGTCCGCGCGATACGTACGGATAATCAGGGCCGGCTCTTGAAACTGCGCCCAACGGCGTGTAGAGGCCTGTAGGCCCCGGTGCGTGTATAGGCACCCGGCGGGCCTACCGCTGGGCCGCCCTAGGCGGGACCACGAGCCGCGCACAGCCATGTTCGCTGCCGCCCGCGACCCCGGAATGCAGGGATATCCGCCTGTTCGCGGTAGAATTGTCGCAGATAACTGGGCGCGGGTGAAACGTTGACTGAGTCCGTCTTCCGCGCGCATCCGCACGCGGAAAGTGGATCACCAAACCGTCAGCAGGCCACCGGCGCCATAAGTTTGTGCCTGTTGGCGGGTGGCTTCTTCCGTAAGGAAGGCAAACCGGCCGGCCATCATCGAGAACAGAGGAGTCGACAGCGCCTGTGGCTAACGACAATACAGACATTCTGGCAGCTGAAACCGCCGTAGAGGATGGCCCCACACCCGATACGGCCGGAGCCGCGACTCCACGGGAATACGGCGCCAGCGACATCACTGTCCTGGAAGGCCTGGAAGCTGTCCGGAAACGCCCCGGCATGTACATCGGCTCCACCGGGCCCCGTGGCCTCCACCACCTGGTCTACGAAGTGGTGGACAACTCCGTCGATGAGGCGCTGGCCGGCTACTGCAGCCATATCGAGGTGGTCCTTCAAGCCGATGGCGGCGTCAAGGTGGTGGATGACGGCCGTGGCATTCCTGTGGACATGCACCCCACCGAGCACAAGCCCACGGTTGAAGTGGTGATGACCATCCTGCACGCCGGCGGCAAGTTCGGCGGCGGCGGTTACGCGGTGTCCGGCGGCCTGCACGGCGTGGGTATCTCCGTGGTGAACGCGCTGTCCAGCCGGGTGGACACGGAAGTCCGCCGGCAGGGGCATGTCTGGCGGATGTCCTTCGCAGACGGCGGCAAGCCGCAGGGCAGCCTGGTCAAGGGCGAGGAGACGGACGCCACCGGCACCACCCAGGTCTTCTACCCCGATCCGGCGATTTTCGAGACCACCGAGTTCGATTTCGAGACGCTCCGTGCGCGCTTCCAGCAGATGGCGTTCCTCAACAAGGGCCTGCGCATCACTCTGACCGACGAGCGTGACGTGGCCGCGGATGAGTCCGAGGCCGACCTCGACCTGGATGACCTGGTCACCGAAGGCGAGGTCAAGGCCGAGCACCGCACCGTGGTGTACCAGTACAACGAAGGCCTGCTGGACTACGTCAAGCACCTGAACTCCGGCAAGAAGGTGGAGGTTGTCCACGAGGACGTCATCGCCTTCGAAACGGAGGACACGGAGCGCCGCATCGCACTGGAAATGGCAATGCAGTGGACCAGCGCCTACTCCGAAAGCGTGCACACCTACGCCAACACCATCAACACCCAGGAGGGCGGCACCCACGTGGAAGGGTTCCGCGCGGCCCTGACCTCACTGGTCAACCGGTATGCCCGGGAGAAGGGCATCATCAAGGAAAAGGACGACAACCTCACCGGTGACGACGTCCGCGAAGGCCTTACCGCTGTCATCTCGGTCAAGCTCTCGGAGCCGCAGTTTGAAGGCCAGACCAAGACCAAGCTGGGCAATTCCGAGGTGAAGGGCTTCGTCCAGCGCGTGGTCACAGACGGACTGGGCGACTGGCTGGAGCGCAACCCCGGCCCCGCGCGGGACGTCATCCGCAAGGCGATCTCCGCCGCGCAGGCTCGAATGGCAGCCCGCAAGGCCCGCGACAACGCCCGCCGCAAGAGCCCGCTGGAGTCGTTCGGCATGCCCGGCAAGCTCTCCGACTGCTCCTCCAAGGACCCGGAGAAATGCGAGGTCTACATCGTGGAGGGTGACTCGGCAGGGGGCTCCGCCAAGCGCGGCCGCAACCCGGAAACCCAGGCCATCCTGCCGCTGCGCGGCAAGATCCTGAATGTGGAGCGTGCCCGCCTGGACAAGGCACTCGGCAACGCCGAGGTCCAGTCCATGATCACCGCCTTCGGCACCGGCATCGGCGAGGACTTCGACCTTGCCAAGCTGCGGTACCACAAGATCGTCCTGATGGCCGATGCCGACGTCGATGGCCAGCACATCACCACCTTGCTGATGACCCTGCTGTTCCGCTACATGCGTCCCCTGATCGAAAACGGCTACGTGTACCTGGCACAGCCGCCGCTGTACCGGATCAAGTGGTCCAACGCACCGCACGACTACGTCTACAGCGACCGGGAACGGGACGCGAAACTGGTGGCGGGCCAGGCCGCCGGCTGGCGTATCCCCAAGGACAACGGCATCCAGCGCTACAAGGGCCTCGGTGAGATGGACTACACCGAACTGTGGGACACCACCATGGATCCGGATCACCGCACGCTGCTGCAGGTGACCATGGACGACGCCCTCGCCGCCGACCAGATCTTCTCCGTCCTCATGGGCGAAGACGTGGAATCACGCCGCAACTTCATCCAGCAGAACGCCAAGGACGTCAGGTTCCTAGACATCTGAGGACCCGCTCCAAAGTATTCGGAACCGGACATATACCTGAAACGGAAAATAAACAATGAGCGACGAAACACCCGAGAACCCGTCTTCCGAGGCGGGGAATCCGGACACCGTTCTTGAAGGCGACGTGCTGATCGACCGCGTGGAGCAGGTTGACCTGCAGACGGAGATGCAGCGGTCCTACCTGGACTACGCCATGGCCGTGATCGTCGGGCGCGCCCTCCCGGACGTCCGTGACGGACTCAAGCCCGTGCACCGGCGCGTGCTGTACGCGATGTTCGACGGCGGCTACCGGCCCGACCGCTCCTTCAACAAGTGCGCCCGCGTGGTGGGCGAGGTCATGGGCCAGTACCACCCGCACGGCGACACAGCCATCTACGACGCCCTGGTGCGCCTCATCCAGGACTGGACCATGCGCTACCCGCTGGCGCTCGGCCAGGGAAACTTCGGCTCGCCCGGCAACGACGGCGCCGCCGCCCCCCGGTACACGGAAA
>JABFWC010000230.1 GCA_013362385.1 Pseudarthrobacter sp. | reverse complement strand
GTCCACCAGCGGCCGCAGGGCCGTGCCCGCGGAACCGCCGCTGAAGGCGAGGGCCATGGCCATTCCGAGGACCGCAGGCCGAGACCGGCGCATCGTGACCCCTTCGTGCTGATCGAGACTTAATAAGCCTTGGTCAAGACGCTACGCCCCAGGCCCGTGCCCCGGCAGGACCAAAAGTCCCGAATCGCCATCAATACCGCCGGCATCCCGGAAGTCCCCGCCAACGGACGGCGGATCTTCCTACTTCAGGAACTTCGAGGTCCTGCGGTCAGCCAGGATCTTGCCCTTGGTCTGGCAGGTGGGGCAATACTGCAGGGCCGTGTCCGCGAATGAGACTTCCCGTACGGTGTCCCCGCAGACAGGGCAGGGCTGGCCTGTGCGGGCGTGCACCCGCATATGGCTGCGTTTGACGTCCTTGAGGTCCTTCGGCGGCTTGCCGGCCGCCTCCGCCAGGGCTTCGCCCAGTACGCTGTGGATGGCGTCGTACAGCACCTGGACCGTCTCCCGGTCAAGGGACTTTGCAATGGCAAAGGGCGAGATCCGGGCCGCGTGGAGGATCTCGTCGCTGTAGGCATTCCCGATGCCGGCGATGACGCTCTGGCTGCGCAGGAGGCCCTTGATCTGCTGGGAACTGCCGGCCAGGAGCTCAGCCAGCATGCCGGCGTCGAATGCGTCAGTAAAAGGATCGGGGCCCAGTGTGGCAATGCCGGGCACCTCCTGCGGATCCCGCACCACATAGACCGCAAGGCTCTTTTTGGTGCCTGCTTCCGTCAGGTCAAGGCCCCGCTGCCCCGCCGGGCCCGAGAACGCACACCGGACCGCGATGAGGCCCTTGCCCATCCGGAGCTGACTGTCGGCAGGGGAGTCGGTAAACCGCACCCAGCCCGCCCGCGCCAGGTGGAACACCAGGGAAATGCCGTCGGTGTCGATGCTGATGAACTTCCCGAACCGCCGGACGCCGGTCACCGTCCGGCCCTCAAGTGCCGTGAAGGGCGGGTCGGCCGTCTTGAGCACGGCGAAGGAGGTGATCTGCAGTTTAGTAACCACGCAGTCCCGCAGCTGTTCGTCCAGGAACGCGGCCAGGCCGGCGACTTCAGGCAGTTCCGGCATTGCCTACCTTCCCTGTCCCCATGATGCTGCAGCGGTGCTTGCCCTCATGCGTCCCATCTTGTCAGAAACCCGGCTGGTGGCCCGGGCAGTTGTGCCTATACTTTCAGCGGCGGCCTGATCACGGGGCCGCCGTGACGTTGGTGTACCCCGATGAAAGGCCTCCCATGAGCAACATTCCCGAAGACCTGTCCTACACCGCCGAACATGAGTGGGTATCGGCCCCCAACGCCGACGGCGTGGTCCGCGTCGGAATCACCGACTTCGCCCAGGACGCGCTTGGAGATGTTGTCTACGCGCAGATGCCCGAGGCCGGCACGAAGATCACGGCCAACGAAGTGGTCGGCGAAGTGGAGTCCACCAAGAGCGTCAGCGACATTTACGCCCCCGTGAGCGGGGAAGTGGTGGCCCGCAACGATTCACTGGACACCGATTCGGCCCTGATCAACACCGATCCGTACGGCGACGGCTGGCTCATCGAGGTCAAACTCGCCGAACCTGACGCCGTTGAGTCGTTGCTCAGTGCATCGGAGTACGAACAGCAGGTAGGCTAAAGCTAGCCGGTATTTCCGGTCCGGCCCCGCGTCGCAGGCAGGACGTCTTCGCACGTCAGCGGCCGGATGGGGAGCCGGGGCCGGACCTGCCAGGGCCGGAGGTTAAACGTTGGCTGCAGGCGCGGAGCCTGCAGCGTCGAGGAGGAGGAATCCATGGCTGGCCACACACACAACCCTGCCGACGGGGAATACGGCGCGGGTGCGGCTAAGGCGTCGGAGACCACCTCCATCCATCTCACCCCGGTCACCGACGAACCCACCATCGCGCCGAAGCTCTCATCCGATGAGCGCAACTCGGTGGAGGCACTGCCGGCCGGTTCCGCACTGCTCGTCGCACACAGCGGTCCGAACGCCGGCGCCCGCTTCCTGCTCGACTCGGACGTCACCACGGCCGGACGGCACCCTGACGCCGACATCTTCCTGGACGACGTCACGGTCTCCCGCCGCCACGTCGAATTCCACCGCACCGCGCGCAGATTCGAGGTGGTCGACAGGAACAGCCTCAACGGCACGTACGTCAACCATGACCGCGTGGACCGCGTGGAGCTGAAGTCCGGAAGCGAAGTCCAGATCGGCAAGTTCCGCCTCACCTTCTACCTGAGCCCTGCCACAGCTGCAGGCCGCGGCTGATCCGGGGACCGCTGCCTGTGGCAATGGCACAACCGGAACGCCGGGGCCCCCAGGTCCTTAACATTGGCGAAGTCCTCGCCCAGCTCAGCGCTGACTTCCCCGGCATGACAGCATCAAAGATCCGGTTCCTGGAAGAAAAGGGCCTGATCAATCCCCGCCGGACCCCGGCCGGTTACCGGCAGTATTCCGACGGCGACGTCGAGCGGCTGCGCTTCGTGCTGGCCCTGCAGCGGGACCAGTACCTGCCCCTGAAAGTCATCAAGGACTACCTTGACGCCATCGACAGGGGAGAGCGGCCGGACAACCTGCCGCCCGGCGTCGTCGTGTCCCCGCGCATCGTTTCGGATGAGCTGGCAGCAGAGCTGCAGAACCGGGGCCGGAAGCTGACAGAGGAACAGCTGCGGACCGAATCCGGCGCCAGCGTGCCCCTGCTCCAGTCGCTCCTGAGCTTCGGCCTCATCAGCCACAGCAACGGCCAGTTCGACGAGCACGCACTCCAGGTGGCCCGTGCGTGCGTCCAGCTGGAAAGCCACGGCCTGGAGCCGCGCCACCTGCGCCCCTTCCAGGCAGCGGCCGAACGGGAATTCGGCCTGGTGGAACGAGCCGTGGCACCGCTTGCCTCGCGCAAGGACGCGGCATCGCAGGCACGGGCAGCCGAGGCCGCCCGTGAAATCAGCGACCTCTGCCTCACCCTGCACCGTGCCCTGGTGCAGGACCACATCTCACGCATGGACATCTGATGATTGAAGTCGAGATCGTGGGCGTTCGGATCGAACTGCCCTCCAACCAGCCCCTGGTCCTGCTGAAGGAGATGCACGGGGAGCGCCATGTCCCCATCTGGATCGGCACCCCCGAGGCCAGCGCCATCGCCCTCGCCCAGCAGGGCGTGGTTCCGCCCCGGCCCATGACGCACGACCTCCTCGTCGACGTCGTCGAGTCGCTCGGTCACTCCGTCGTCAGCGTGAACATCGTGGCCGTGGAGGACAACATCTTCTACGGCCAGCTGCAGTTCGAAAACGGAACCACCGTCAGTTCCCGCGCCTCCGACGCCCTCGCCATTGCCCTTCGTGCCAAGTGCCGCATCTGGTGCGCGGATTCGGTAATGGATGAGGCGGGAGTCCGCATCACCGAGCATGATGAGGGCGAAGACGCCGAGCCCGGCCCCACCGTGGACGAGGAGCGCGAACTGCGCCGCTTCCGGGAGTTCCTGGACGATGTAGAGCCCGAGGATTTCGACGGCTAAGGTCACGTTAAGGTTAAAGTTGAGGCTGAAAGTTTCGACACGCCCTCTCCCAGGCCCCAACATCTTTGACCTCGGGGGCCCCCGGGCCTAACGTCGAAGTATCAAGTTCCCTTGCCTCCGGCAGCCGCGCAAGTCACACTGGAAAGTGCGCCCCGCGGGAATCACATGCATGGTGTTCATGTTAAAACTGCTGCAGTGGTTATCGGGAGCGTACGACAAGGAGGATCCAGGTGAGTCCCAAAGGCGAAGCAGGCGGGCTGAAGCAGCCCACGGCTGGTGTTGCTGTGCCCGTGAGCGGTGCCCAGGGCCTCCTGTTTACCGAAGACCTTCCGGTACTGGACGAGGACGCCGGCTACCGCGGGCCCACGGCCTGCAAGGCTGCGGGAATCACCTACCGCCAGCTCGACTACTGGGCGCGCACCGGACTCGTGGAGCCGGCTGTCCGCGGCGCCGCCGGTTCCGGGTCGCAGCGCCTCTACGGCTTCCGCGACATCCTCGTCCTCAAGGTGGTCAAGCGGCTCCTCGACACCGGCGTTTCCCTGCAGCAGATCCGCACCGCCGTCGAACACCTGCGTGAGCGCGGCGTGGAGGACCTGGCGCAGATCACCCTCATGAGCGACGGCGCCAGCGTCTACGAATGCACGTCCGCTGACGAAGTCATCGACCTCGTCCAGGGCGGACAGGGCGTTTTCGGGATCGCCGTGGGCCGCGTGTGGCGGGAAGTGGAAGGCAGCCTCGCCTCCCTGCCCAGCGAGCACGCCGCCGAGCAGACCTTCCCCGACGACGAACTCAGCAAACGCCGGGCGGCACGCAAGATCAGCTAAAGCTTCCGTGGCAGCAGAAAGGGGCCGCCCTCCTGATGGAGGGCGGCCCCTTCTGCGTTTATGCTTCCGGCTCGGCCGGGTTACCGGGCCCGGCTCCGGAGGCCGCTGCCGGCCGACATCAGGTTGGCCAACAGGTCGTCAAAGAGCCCTGCGGCGGACTTGGCCGAATCTCCGGGCCAGTGGTGGACCGGGTGCGCCGCGCCCTGGATCTGCTGCCAGTTTGCCTGCTCAGGGATGCGCGGGCTCAGCAGGAGCTCACCGAACATGGACTCCATCTCGGCCAGGCGGTAGGTGTGCTCGGACGAGCCGGACCGGACCCGGTTGGCGACAATGCCGGCAGGGGACAGGTTCGGCGCGAATTCCTGCTTGAACAGCTGGATGGCGCGCATGGTCCGCTCGGTCCCGGCCACCGAGAACAGTCCGGGCTCGGCGACCAGGGCCACCTTGTCACTGGCCGCCCACGCCATGCGCGTCAGGCCGTTGAGGGACGGCGGGCAGTCCACCAGGACGAGGTCGTAGGTGTCCGCACCGGCGAGGACCGCGGCAAGCCTGCGGAGGTCGCGGCGGCCAAGGTCCGGCCGGTCGTAGATACCGGTATAGGCGGAGCCGACGGCGACATCCAGCACCGCGGGCCCGGAGCCGTTGGAGCGGGCCCGGTCGGTCCAGGAGCTGCGGACGACGTTCTCGGCCAGTTTCGCCCGGCGGGGGCTCTTCAGCATCCTGCCGACGTCGAGCTGGTCGCCCGGCTGGACGCCGAGGGCGGTGGTGGCATCGGCGTGCGGATCAAGGTCCACCACCAGCGTGCGGACTCCCGCGGCCAGCGCCGCAGACGCCAATCCTGTGGTGACGGAAGTCTTGCCGACTCCACCCTTGAGGCTGCTGATGCTGACTACTTGCACTTGTGAGACCAAAACCTAACGCCGGATGCAGTGTTGGGAGTAATGTTTGCTGCGGCAGAGCCGAAGCCGGACGGTCCTGCCGCCCTACTCATCATATGTTGATGCGTCGGCGAATCCTGCTTAATCGGGCGCCGGCATGGCACCGACTGTGCTGCCGGGGCGGTTTCCACCAGCCAGGCTGTAAGCGTTCGGGACATGACGGGGAAATCTGTGATGGTCGACACAAAGATTTGTGTTTGTCCTTGTAGGTCCTAGACACTGTGACCACTCACCGATCCACCCCGCAATGATGCAGGAGAAGTATGTTTTCCAAAGTACTGGTGGCCAACCGCGGCGAAATCGCGATCAGGGCCTTCCGCGCCGGCTACGAGCTGGGCGCCAAGACTGTTGCCGTCTTCCCCCATGAGGACAGGAACTCGATCCACCGCCAGAAAGCGGACGAGGCGTACCTGATTGGTGAGGAAGGACATCCCGTCCGCGCCTACCTGGACGTCGATGAGGTGATACGGGTTGCCAAGGAGTCCGGCGCCGACGCCATCTACCCCGGCTACGGTTTCCTGTCGGAAAACCCCGAACTCGCCCGCGCCGCCAAGGACGCCGGGATCACCTTTGTGGGCCCGCCGGCTGAAGTCCTGGAGCTTGCCGGCAACAAGGTGGCCGCGCTCAAGGCCGCCCGCGAGGCCGGCGTACCCGTGCTCAAGTCCAGCGAACCGTCCAAGGACCTGGACGTGCTTCTGGCAGCCGCCGACGAGATCGGTTTCCCCATCTTTGCGAAGGCAGTGGCGGGCGGCGGTGGGCGTGGCATGCGCCGCGTGGATACCCGCGAAGCCCTGCCCGAGGCGCTGCAGTCCGCAATGCGCGAAGCGGACGCCGCTTTTGGCGATCCCACCATGTTCCTGGAGCAGGCCGTGCTGCGCCCGCGGCACATCGAAGTGCAGATCCTCGCGGACGCCGAGGGCAACGTCATGCACCTCTTCGAGCGCGACTGTTCCATCCAGCGCCGCCACCAGAAGGTCATCGAGATCGCCCCCGCGCCCAACCTGGATGACAGCATCCGCCAGGCGCTGTACCGGGACGCCGTCAAATTCGCGCAGGCCCTGAACTACGTCAACGCCGGCACCGTCGAATTCCTCGTGGACACCGAAGGTGAACGTGCCGGCCAGCACGTCTTCATCGAAATGAACCCCCGCATCCAGGTGGAGCACACAGTCACCGAGGAAGTCACCGACGTCGACCTGGTCCAAGCCCAGATGCGCATCGCCTCCGGCGAGACCCTGGCCGACCTCGGACTGTCCCAGGACACGGTAAAGCTTCGCGGCGCAGCCCTGCAGAGCCGCATCACCACCGAGGACCCGGCCAACGGCTTCCGCCCCGACGTCGGAAAGATCACCGGCTACCGGTCCGCCGGCGGCGCCGGGGTACGGCTCGACGGCGGCACCGTCTACTCGGGTGCCGAGATCAGCCCGCACTTCGACTCCATGTTGGTCAAGCTCACCTGCCGGGGCCGGGACTACCCGGCCGCCGTCGCGCGTGCACGCCGTGCCCTGGCCGAGTTCCGCATCCGCGGTGTCTCCACGAACATCCCCTTCCTGCAGGCCGTGCTGGACGACCCCGACTTCATCGCCGGGGACGTCGCCACCAACTTCATCGACCAGCGCCCCCAGCTGCTCAAGGCCCGCGTCTCTGCTGACCGCGGCACCAAGCTCCTGACCTGGCTGGCCGACGTTACAGTCAACAAGCCCAACGGGGAACTGGCCGTCCACTCCAACCCTGCCGACAAGCTTCCCTCGTTCAAGGGCCGGCAGGCGCCGTCAGGGTCCCGGCAGAAGCTCCTCGAGCTGGGGCCGGAAGGGTTCGCCCGGGCACTGCGTGAGCAGAACGCCGTCGCGGTCACGGACACCACATTCCGCGACGCACACCAGTCGCTGCTCGCCACCCGCGTCCGGACCCGCGACCTCGTGGCCGCCGGCCCCGCCGTCACGCACCTGCTGCCGGAACTGCTGTCCGTTGAAGCCTGGGGCGGTGCCACGTACGACGTCGCACTCCGCTTCCTGGGCGAAGACCCGTGGGACCGGCTCGCGGCACTGCGCCAAGCCATGCCGAACGTCTGCATCCAGATGCTGCTCCGCGGCCGCAACACGGTGGGCTACACCCCGTACCCGGAGGAAGTCACCGAGGCCTTCGTCAACGAGGCTGCCGCCACCGGCATCGACATCTTCCGCATTTTCGATGCGCTGAACGACGTCAGCCAGATGGCGCCGGCCATACGCGCCGTCCGCGCCACCGGCACCGCCGTCGCCGAGGTGGCACTTTGCTACACCGGCGACCTGCTGGACCCGGCCGAGAAGCTGTACACGCTGGACTACTACCTGGAGCTGGCGCAGAAGATCGTTGATGCCGGCGCCCACATCCTGGCCATCAAGGACATGGCCGGACTGCTGCGTCCTGCCGCGGCCGCGAAGCTGGTCGCCGCCCTGCGGGAGCGCTTCGACCTGCCCGTTCACCTGCACACCCACGACACCGCGGGCGGCCAGCTGGCCACCCTGCTGGCCGCCGTGGACGCGGGCGTGGACGCCGTGGACGTCGCTTCCGCCTCGCTCGCCGGCACTACGAGCCAGGTTTCGGCGTCGGCCCTTGTTGCTGCCCTGGCCCACACGCCGCGCGACACCGGCCTGAGCCTGGAAGCTGTCAGTTCCCTCGAGCCCTACTGGGAAGCGGTCCGCCGTGTCTACGCACCGTTCGAGTCCGGCCTGCCCGGGCCCACCGGCCGCGTGTACAAGCACGAGATCCCCGGCGGCCAGCTGTCCAACCTCCGCCAGCAGGCCATGGCGCTGGGGCTGGGGGAGCGGTTCGAGGCCATCGAGGACATGTACACGGCCGCCGACCGCATCCTGGGCCACCTGGTGAAGGTGACCCCGTCCTCCAAGGTGGTGGGCGACCTCGCCCTGCACCTCGTGGGCCTGAACGCCGACCCTGCGGACTTCGAAGCGAACCCGCAGAACTACGACATCCCCGACTCCGTGATCGGGTTCCTGTCCGGCGAGCTGGGGGACCCTCCGGGAGGCTGGCCCGAGCCTTTCCGCACCAAGGCCCTGCAGGGCCGGAGCGTGAAGGTCCGCGACGTCGAGCTCAGCGCAGAGGACAGCGCGGCGCTGAAGTCCGACTCGAAGACCCGCCAGCACACGCTCAACCGGCTGCTCTTCAGCGGCCCCACCAAGGACTACCTGAAGAGCGTGGAGACCTACGGCAACATCTCGGTCCTCGACACCCGGGACTACCTGTACGGCCTGCAGCGCGGGACCGAGCACGAAATCCAGCTGGAGCGCGGCGTACGCCTGATCGCGTCACTGGAAGCAGTCTCGGAGCCGGATGAGAAGGGCATGCGCACAGTCATGTGCACCCTGAACGGCCAGTCGCGGCCCGTCGTGGTGCGCGACCGCTCCGTGGTCAGCAACGTCAAGACCGCCGAAAAGGCCGACCCGTCCCAGCCGGGCCAGGTGGCCGCACCGTTCGCGGGCGCCGTGACGGTAACGGTCAAGCCGGGGGAGACCGTCAAGGCCGGCGACACCGTGGCTACCATCGAGGCGATGAAGATGGAGGCATCCATTACGACGCCGGTTGGCGGCAAGGTCAGCCGCCTCGCGATCTCGTCGGTGGAGCAGGTGCAGGGCGGGGACCTGCTGCTGGTCATCGAACAGTAGGCAGGGGGCACCCCCGTAACGTTGAAGGGCCGCTTCCCGGGGGGAGCGGCCCTTCGCCGTTGGCGGCGGATAACGGAGTCAGGCGCGGGGCGCCGAGTACATCTCTTCGATGACGTCCTCGAAGTCCTTCATCACCTGGCCGCGCTTGACCTTCATCGAGGGGGTGAGGTGCCCGGAGGCTTCGGTAAAGTCGGCGGCGACGATCCGGAAGGACTTGATTGCTTCTGCCTGGGACACCGAGGTGTTTGCTGCCGTGATGAGGTCCTGCACCGCGGCCTTCAGTACGGGGTTCTCCGCCGCGGCTTCAAGGGAGGTGTCCGCCGGCAGTCCGTGACGCTGCAGCCAGCCCGGCAGCGCTTCCTGGTCCAGTGTTACCAGAGCCCCGATGAAGGGCCTGTTATCGCCGACCACCAGCACTTGGGAAACCAGGGCGTCGGCCCGGATCTGGTCCTCGAGCAGGGCGGGGATGACGTTCTTGCCGCCGGCGGTGACGATGATCTCCTTCTTCCGGCCGGTGATCCAGACAAAGCCGTCCTCATCCAGCCTGCCGATGTCGCCGGTGCGGAACCACCCGTCCGCAAACGCTTCCGCTGTCAGGTCCTCGCGCTGGTAGTACCCCCGCATGACGCAGACGCCCTTCGCGAGGATCTCGCCGTCGTCGGCAATCCGCACGGCGTTGCCCGGCAGCGGCTTGCCCACGGACCCGATCTTGATCCGCGACGGCGTGTTGACCGTGATGGGCGCCGTGGTTTCCGTGAGGCCGTAACCCTCCAGCACCTGAAGGCCGATGCCCTGGAAGAAGTGGCCCAGCCGTTCGCCGAGCGGGCCTCCGCCGGACACCGCGTGGGCCACATGTCCGCCCATGGCGGCGCGCAGCTTCCCGTAGACCAGCTTGTCGAACAGGGCATGCCGCAGTTTCAGGCCCAGCCCCACGCGGCCGCCTTGGCGGGCCTTGGAGAACGCGATGGCCGTCTCTGCGGCACGGTGGAAGATAGCCCCCTTGCCGCCGTCCTCGGCCTTGGTCAGGGCCGAGTTGTAGACCTTTTCGAAGACACGTGGCACCGCCAGGATGAACGTCGGCTCGTAGCTCTGCAGGTCCGAGAGGAGGTTCTTGATGTCCGGGGTGTGCGCCACGGTGGTCCCGGCCGCCATCGCCAGGACGGAAATGAAGCGGGCGAACACATGGGCCAGCGGCAGGAACATGATGGTCTTGGCGTCTTCGTGGACGATCTCACCGATGATGGCCAGGGCATTGTCCGAGAGTTCGATGAAGTTGCCGTGGGTCAGCTGGCAGCCTTTGGGCCGCCCGGTGGTGCCCGAGGTGTAGATGATCGTTGCGACATCCCGAAGGCCTGCAGCGCTGCGCCGCGACTCAAGCTCATCGTCGCTGACGCCGCGTCCCGCCTCCCGCAGCGCATCCAGGCCCTGCCCCTCCAGCTGCCAGACATGCTGCAGCGCGCCCAGGCCCTCCGCGTTGACTGCCTGCCGGATGATGTTTTCGTGATGGGCGGCCTCGCCGAAAGCGGCCACGGCGCCGGAATCGCCAAGGTTCCAGGCCACCTGGGAAGGTGAGGACGTCTCGTAAATGGGAACCGACACGGCGCCCGCGAACCAAATGGAGAAGTCCACCAGGGCCCACTCGTAGCGCGTGCGTGACATGATGCCGACGCGGTCACCCGCGCCCACGCCGCTGGCAATCAGCCCTTTGGCCAATGCCCGGACGTCAGCCAGGAAATCGGTGGCGCGGACGTCCTGCCAGGATCCGTCGGAGTTCCGGCGTGAAAACAGTGCAGGGTTGCTCGGCTTGCGTGCCTGCCGCAGCACCAGGTCCGTGATGTTCGTTTCCGGTGGGACAACAACAAGAGGCGGAACACTGAATTCGCGCACTGTAGCTCCTTTGATATCCGAAGTCCCGCGCCGGGGTATGCCTACAGACTAGTACCCCGGGCGGGACCGTGCAGTACCCAAACCTACTGGCGGGTAACTTAAGCGTCAATGCCGGAAAGCAAGGCGGGCGTATGTCAAGACAATTAGCCGCCGCGCCTAGAATGAATCACTATGTACGGACCGCTGCCCGGCGAACAGGCCGGCCCCCTGAGACGACCGGCGCCGCGCCGCACGGCGACCTACCGCCCCGGCCGCCTTCCTGGCAGTATCGCCCGCGGACACCTGCGCCTCAACCGCAAAGGCTTGGCTATTGGTATCGACATCGGGGGCACCAAGGTGGCGGCAGGCGTTGTCGACGCCGAAGGCCGGATCCTCGATGAGGCGCGCCGCTCCACCCCCGGGACAGATCCCCGGGCGGTGGAGCAGGTCATCGTGGAACTGGTCGAGGAGCTCAGCCGCGGGCACCGCATCAGGTCGGTTGGCATCGGTGCCGCGGGCTGGATGGACCTTGCGGGCGGCACGGTCCTGTTCAGCCCCCACCTGGCATGGCGGAATGAACCATTGCGCGACAACCTTGAGCGCCTCCTCCGCCGCCCGGTACTGCT
>JABFWC010000261.1 GCA_013362385.1 Pseudarthrobacter sp. | reverse complement strand
GTCCACCTCGTCCAAAGTGGGCACCGTCCTGGTCGGCATGGTCCAGATGTCGCTTCTGGTCGCGGCGCAGCGGGATATCTCGCGGCGGCCTGCCGCGCAGATCAACGGGCCCAAGGCCGCGTGGCGGGCAGCCTCCTTCATTAATTTCGTCGGCCCCATGGGGTACTTCATTTTCGGCCGCAAGCGCGCCTCGGCCAGCTAGCAGCCGGACCGGAAGCAGGGCGTCCACGGGGCTTTAAGCGGACGCCCAGCTTGACCCTGTAAATTTGAGGTCATGACCCCCACTGCCACAGTTGCCATGACCCGTGCCCTCGGCATCTCCAAAGAGATCGAGGACGCGGCCTGGTTCGTCCTGGGGCCCGGCCTTCAGGGGAAGGCGTCACCGCTGGACGGCCGGACCAGGACATGGTCCGTTCCGGCCGCCGCGGAGCTGCACGACCGCCTGGGACGGGGCACGCCGGACCCCAAGGCCCCCATGATGACCAATCTCCGGGACAACCTGGAGGGCGCTTCCCGCGGGGCCAAGCAGCTGGCGGTGGAACTGCTGTTCCTGCAGTCCCTTCCACTTGCCCACGAAGTGAAGTCCCTGAAGGTCAAGCGCGCCCGCGTGGCCGAGGCCGCGGGCTGGCTGGAGCCGCCGTTGGAGCTGCCCGGGGAGCTGTACGCAGGGATGACGGACCACGGCGTCATCCGCGACCGGACGGCGGAGTTCAACTGGACCATCTGGGACCACCTTAAGTGGCTCTGCCGGTTCGTCCGGAACGTCGCCCAGCGGCCGGCCCACGTAGTCCAGGCGGCGATCAAGGATCCGCTGCAGTTCCACCGCCTCGCCGCATCCACGCCGGACGACCAGCCTGCCATCCGCCGCAGCATCGAATTCCTGGCGTGGCCCAGCTACTTCGAGCCCGTGGTTGCTGATGTGGAACGCCAGGAAATCCGGGACGCCTTCGCGTCCCTGGTGGGCGGGGCGAACGGCGACAGCGAAGAGGACATCACGGCCGACATCCACCGCATCCGGCTGCACCTGGACGAGCAGGCGGGCCAGCGGATCGACTGGTACTCCCGCCAGCTCGTCAGCCAATGGCGTAAGGTGGGCGACCCCGGACGCCGGGCCTGGCTCCTCCGCACGCACAGCGACCACGCCGAGCTGCTCACCGCCTGGCACGGTGAGGAGAAGGTGACCCTCGACGTCGAACACCTCCGGCACCTGGACCCCGGCGTGACCGCCGGCCTGGTCCAGCACGCCGTGGACGAGGACTACAAGCACCTTGGCTACGTGGAGCGCGAGGACACCAAGACGGCGGTCTTCGCCTTCCTGACGGTGATGAAGCCCGGCGACCTGGTGCTGTACCAGCACGCCGGGACCGTGCGCCTGGGCGGCGTGCTGGGGGAACCCGAATACAACGATGACAACCGCCGGCTGCGGCGAAAGGTGCGCTGGTTCGACGACGGTCACACCACCACCAGCCTGCCCCGCCACGTCCAGCGCCAGCTCGCAACCCCCGGCATCGTGGTGGACCTGACCCGGGTGGTGCAGTCGCTGCAGGCGCTGCTGCCGGCCGAAGCGGAAACCGAGCCCGACGCCGAGACGGAAGGCCCCGCCGTCGTGCCCCCTGCGCAGGAGGGCTTCCGCCCCCTGGCGCGGGAATTCGCCGCCTCCCTGCACATGGAGCTGGAGCCCCTGCAGGAAATCGCCGACCTCCTCGAGGAAAACCGCCAGCTGGTCCTTTACGGCCCGCCCGGCACCGGCAAGACGTACCTGGCCAAGCACCTGGCTGCCGAGCTGGCCGACGACACGACGGATGAACGGGTCAAGCTGGTCCAGTTCCATCCCTCATACGCGTACGAGGACTTCTTCGAAGGCTACCGGCCGGACAAGACCGACGAGGGCCAGGTGTCCTTCAAGCTCGTGGCCGGCCCGCTGCGGCGCCTCGCGGAGGAAGCGGCCAAGCCCGGGAACGAGAAGAAGCCCTACTTCCTGATCATCGACGAGATGAACCGGGCTAACCTGGCCAAGGTCTTCGGCGAGCTGTACTTCCTGCTCGAATACCGGGACGACCGGATCTACCTGCAGTACAGCCCCAACGAACCCTTCACCCTGCCGGACAACCTCTACATCATCGGCACCATGAACACTGCGGACCGCTCCATCGCCATGATGGACGCCGCCATCCGCCGCCGCTTTTCTTTCATCGAGCTGCACCCGCAGACCGAACCCGTCAAGGGATCCCTGCACCGGTTCCTGCAGGCCCGCCAGCTGGACCCCACCCCGGCGCTGCTGCTGGATGCGCTCAACGGTGCCATCGACGAGTGGGACCGCGACCTGATGATCGGACCGTCCTACTTCATGAAGCCGGCCGCCCAGACACCCGCCGGGTTGCGCCGGATCTGGAAGTACGAGCTCATGCCGCTCTTGGAGGAGCACTACCACGGCCAGCTCACCCGGGCGCAGCTGGAGGAGCGATTCGGGCTGGACCAGCTGCTGGGACGCCTTGCGGCCCGCTGATTCCCGGGCGGCCGGCACTCCAACCGGACCGCTGCGGCACCTGGTCCTGGACGAGTTGTCCGGCGGCCTGGTGGAGCGGCTGGACGCAGCAAGTGCCGCCTACCTGAACTCCAGCGGCCTGGCCAAGGCCTCGCCCATGGGCATGGGACTGTACCGGATCGAGCCCGTGGGCAAGGTGGGGTCGGTGCGGACACCCACTATCCAGCTCGACGTGCGGCCCAAGGACCGGCTGGGCCTGAGCCGGCTGCTGTTCCTGCTCAGCTACGCCGGGGAGCAGGGGTTTCGGCCGGACACGGTGGCCGCGGACGAGGACCGGGAGCTGTGGAGCGCCCTGGCCGAGTCCCTGGCGCAGCTGGCCGAGCGGGCCCTGACCCGCGGCGTCCTGCAGGGCTACCTCACCGTGGACGAGTCCCTGCGCACCGTCAAAGGCCGCATCCGGATATCGGACCAAATCTCCCGCCGCCCCGGCATGCTGGTCCCCCTGGAAGTCTCCTACGACGAATTCACCGAGGACATCGCCGAGAACCGGATCCTGCGCGCCGCACTGGAGCGGATGGCCCAGGTGCCGGGGGT
>JABFWC010000444.1 GCA_013362385.1 Pseudarthrobacter sp. | reverse complement strand
ATCTTTTCCCGCTCCTTCGCCACGCCCGTGACCACCGCAGCCGGCCTCCGCGAAGTGCTCAGCATCTACGGCCAGCAGGCGAGCGCCAGGCTCTCAAAGCACGGACTCCAGGCGAAGGTCCTCACGGCGTTCGCCGCCACGTCGCCGTTCAGGAACCAGGAACAGGCGTATCCGTCAGTGTGCGTTTCCCTCCCCATGCCCACGGCGGATCCGCTCCTGCTCACCAGGGCTGCGCACGCCCTGCTGCCCAGCATCCGGGACGGGCTCAAGTATGCCAAGGCGGGCCTGATGCTCACCGACCTGCGGCCAAGCGGCAACCAGCCGCCGCTGCAACCGTTCGAGAACCCTCATGAGGAGCGCGGCATCGGACCCTTGCTGGAAGACGTGAGCCGCCGCTTTGGGCGCGGTTCAATCGGGCTGGGCCATGCAGGCATCAAGTCCGGACTGGACTGGACCATGAAGCGGGACATGCGTTCCCCGCGGTACACCACGCACTGGGACGAACTGCCCGTGGTGAAGGCGGCCTGAACCCCGGAAGGGTTTTGCGGCGGAGGATTCCCGCGGCTGGTCCCGGCCAGTGGCGGGAATCCTCCATGCGCTAGACCCGGGACCTGCCACGCACGAAGTGGAAGATGAGCACGACGACTGCCACAACCAAAAGAATGTGGATAAGGCCGCCGCCGATGTTCGCGAGCAGTCCGAGAAGCCAGAGAACGGCGATGATGATAGCGATCCAAAGCAGCATGAGCATCTCCTTGATTAGTTTTACACAGCCCCCATGCCGCATACGTACCCACCGGCAGGCCGGACAAATCACTAGCGGCACCGCTTTATGGCCTGCTCCCCGGACAAGGGGCAGGCGCCCCGGCGGAATAAAGACGCCGCGCGACGTTTCTTGACGCTGCGCGACGCCACGTTGAGCGTTCGCGTCGTCCCGTTAACGCCCGCGACACGAATGATTGTGGGGCTGCCGGGTGCTCCGTAATCTCGTCTCAGCATCCGCCCCAGCAAAGGAATCCCCGTGGCAAATCCCCAGGACAAGAGTCCCCAAAACCAGCAAGGCTCCACCCGCATCGTCGCCGGCGAGCCAGCCAGGCCCAAACGCCCGCTCGGGCTGAAGCTCGGCATTGCGGCAGCCGCCCTTGCCCTCGTCGGCGGGGGCGCCGCCATTGCCTCCGCCGTCAACAGCGGATCCCCGGCCGCCACGCAGGAAGCGGCGCCCGCCGGCAATCCCGCCGCCGAACTTAAGCTTGGCTACTTTGGCAATGTCACCCATGCCCCGGCCCTGGTGGGCGTCAGCAAGGGCTTCATCGCCGACGAACTGGGCAGCACCAAGCTCAGCACCCAAGTCTTCAATGCCGGGCCCGCAGCCATCGAGGCCCTGAACGCGGGCGCCATCGACGCGACGTACATCGGACCGAATCCGGCCATCAACTCCTTCGTGAAGAGCCAGGGCGAGTCGGTGAACATCATCGCCGGGGCTGCCGCGGGCGGCGCGCAGCTTGTGGTCAAGCCGGAGATCAGCTCGGCCGCGGACCTGAAAGGCAAGATCCTCGCCTCACCGCAGCTCGGCGGCACGCAGGACGTCGCGCTCCGCGCCTGGCTCACCTCGCAGGGCTACAAGACGAACGTGGACGGCAGCGGCGACGTGGCGATCAACCCCACCGAGAACGCCCAGACCCTGAAGCTGTTCCAGGACGGAAAGCTCGACGGCGCGTGGCTGCCGGAGCCGTGGGCGTCGCGGCTGGTGCTGCAGGCCGGCGCCAAGGTCCTGGTGGACGAAAAGGACCTCTGGGACGGCTCACTGTCCGGCAAGCCGGGCGAGTTCCCCACCACCATCCTCATCGTCAACCAGAAGTTCGCCGCCGACCACCCGGACACCGTGAAAGCGCTCCTTAAGGGCCACGTGAAGTCGGTTGAGTGGCTGAACAAGGCGGCCGACGGCGAGAAAGCCAGCGTCATCAACGCAGCTCTCAAGGAAGCCGCCGGCGCCGAGCTCAAGGCCGACGTCATCGACCGGTCCCTGAAGAACATCGTGTTCACCGTGGACCCGCTCGCGGGCACCTACCAGAAGCTCCTCGCCGACGGTGTGACGGCAGGCACCACCAAGCAGGCCGACATCAACGGAATCTTCGACCTGCGCCAGCTCAACAGCGTGTCCGGAGAGAAGACCACTGCCGCCGGACTCGGCAAGGAGTAAAGGACCCGCCGATTGCTTTGACCGTCACCCCTCTTCGGCCACCACGCCGTGCAGCTCGGCGCGGGTGGGCGGGTTGGCACCGGGACGGGACACCGTGACCGCGGCGGCCCGGGCAGCGTGCTCCAGGAGCTCGGCCAGTGTCTCCACAGGAAGGTCCCGCAGGTCCTGGCGGTTCTGGGCGCCGTCGAGTTCGCGGTCCACCAGCCCGGAGAGGAGGGCCGCCATGAACGAGTCGCCCGCGCCGACGGTGTCCGCCACCTCCACACTGGGTGCGGGCACGGAGGTTTCGCCGGACCGGCAGGCGCCCCACGGCCCGTCCGCGCCGCGGGTGACCACCACGAGCGCCGGGCCTTCCTCGCCGCCCATGGCCAGCCACTTGCGCGCCGAGTCCAGTACGTCCTGCCCGGGGTACAGCCACGCGAGGTCCTCGTCGGAGGCCTTGACCACGTCGGAGAGTGCCACGAACTTTTCCGTTTGCCGGCGGGCATAGTCCACGTCAGTGACGATGGTGGGCCGGCAGTTGGGATCGAAGCTGATGGTGGCGGACGGGTGGGCATATTCGACGGCGGCCAGCACCTCGGTGGCACCCGGCGCAAGCATCGTGGCGATGGAGCCGGTGTGCAGCAGGGTGGTGCCCTGCAGCATGAAGCCGAGCCGGCCGGTGAGGCCGGGGAGCTCCCAGGCGAGGTCGAACGTGTAGGTGGCGGCGCCGTCGTCGTCAATCAAGGCGGTGGCCACGCTGGTGGGCAGCTCATCGGGTGGAACCGGCAGCATCACCGAGCTGGACCGCAGGTGCGCTGCCACGGCGTCCCCGTAGGCGTCACGGCCGTAGCGGCCGATGAACTGCACGGGGTGGTCCAGGCGGGCCAGGCCCACCGCAACGTTGAGCGGGCTGCCGCCCACGTGGGCCTCAATCCCGGAGGCGCGCTGGACAACGTCGACAAGGCCTTCGCCAATCACTGTGAGCATGGTCATACTCTGCCAGAAAGAGGGGCCGGGCAGCAGTTCATGTCAGTGGAGGAGCCCGCGGACCAGCTCCCGGCACGCGGCATACGCCTCGGTTGTCACATCGATCAAGGCGAAATGGTCGCCGGGCACCAGGACGAGTTTCGCCGGGACAGTCCCGCCCCGGCCAGCGTCCACATAGGACGTGGACATGCTGACCGGGACGTCTGCGTCGTCCTCGGCATGGACGGCGTAGACGGGAACGTCCAGCGGCAGCGCGTTCATGGGGTCGGCAAGCTGGTGGCGTCCGGGGAAGTCCGACGACGGCCCGCCCAGCAGGTTGGTCACCGCGCCGTTGCTGAGGTTAAGCCGCTCGGCCCCGGCCAGGTCGAGGACACCGGACTGGCTCACCACCCCGCTGAGCCGGACGCCGTCGCCAGTGTCCTGGAGCTCACCACCCGGCCCTCCCAACCGTCGCCGCCCTGCCGCCCAGACGGCCAGATGGCCGCCGGCGGAATGGCCGAGCGCCACCACCCTGTCCAGGTCCAGGTTGTGGATATCCGCGAGGTCACCGAGCTTGTCGATGCCCGCAAGGATGTCCCGGAACGTGCCCGGCCAGCCTCCGCCGTTGCCGGCCCGCCGGTATTCCAGGTTCCACGCAGCCATGCCGTGCTCCGCCAGGTCCCGGGCCAGCGGCTCCCCCAGTTCCGCCCCGTACCGGGCGCGCCAGTAGCCGCCGTGGATCACCACCACCACGCCCTGGTGCCCGATTCCGCCCGCGACGTCGGGCAGGAACAGCTCGCCCCACTGGCTGGGATCCTCCCCGTACCCGTACCTATGCCGCTGCACCATGTGCCGAGACTACAGGGCAACCGCCCGGCCGGGCTCAGCGTCACGCCGGCCCAGTTTTGGGGCCAGAACGCCCATGGACTGCAATGTTTCCGGGGTTTCCACCGCTAAAACTGGGCCAGTGCGCTCCCTGGATGACGCTTCCGTTTAGCAGCCCGGCTTTCTGGGCACGGCGAAGGACATGGGAGAAGTGACCACGCAAGGATCCACGGTGGAGGAATGGACGCGCGCGCTGGCCGAGTCCACGGGGTCGCCCGGCGGCGGGGCAGGCACGGGGCTGATGCTGGCGGTAGCTGCGTCTCTGACGTCGATGGTGGCCGGGTACAGCGAGGACGACGGCGGCGAACCGGCCAGGATCCGGGAACGCGCACAATTACTGCGCCGCGAAGCCCTGCGCCTGGCGGACCAGGACGCCTCTGCGTCCAAAGCCTTCGGGGCTGCGTTCCGTCTCGATCCGGGGCCGGAGCGGGACGATGCCATCCGGCGGTCCTCGGTGGACGCAGCGAAAGCGTCAGCGGTCCTCGGCGAGCGCGCCATCGACGCCATCGACGACCTCGCCTGGCTGGCGACCAAGGGAAACCGCGCCCTCGTCGCGGACGTCATCGTCGCCTGCGGCGCCCTCCGTGCCGCCGTGGCGGGTGCTCGCACCAACGTCAGCTTCGACCTGGCGTCGCTCCGCTCAGCCGGGACCAGCCTGGAGCAGGTCAGGGAGCAGCATCCGGGTCTGTGGGCCGCGGTCGAGAAGCTCAATGCCGCGATGGACCGCATCGACGGACTGACCACTGCCATCGATGACCGCGCAGCGCCTACGGACGCCGTCTAACGGGTGCCTGCCCGCAGCATGACTTACTGAAGAGCGCCAGCGCCGGCATGGAACCGGCGGCGCATCCGGCACCTCACGGGACGTCACCAGCCAGACGGGCCTGGCCGCCGTGGTGGAATGTTCGCATGGTGTTTGACGCATTGGAGCGGCAGATCGTTGCCGCCCTCCAGCTGGATCCCCGGTGCCCGTGGCGCAAGATCGCCGCAGTGCTGGGCGAAGCGGAACGGACCGTGGCCCGTCGTGGCTCCCAGCTGCTGGAGTCAGGCGCCGTTGCCGTGGTGGGCGTCAGGCCGCAACCGGCCGCGGTCCTGATCGAAATGCGCTGCACTCCCGGGACTGTGCGCGCAGCAGCGCAGGCACTGGCCCTGCGCAGCGACACTACCTTTGTCTACACCACCACCGGCACGGGCGACTGCGTGGCGGAGATCCTCACCGAGCCCCGCCGCCTCGGGGATGTCCTGACGGACGAGCTGCCCTCCACAATCGGCCTGCGGGACTCCACCAGCTATCCCGTCCTCCGCTACTTCCGGACCATCCGTGGCTGGCGACCGGAAGTACTCAGCCCCGACCGCGCGGACGCCCTCCGTTCCAGCTTCGCGATGGATTCGGGAATCCTTGAAGCCCGGCTTGAGCTGAACCGCCAGGACCGCGAACTGGTGGAGGCGCTGTGCGCCGATGGCAGGATGAGCTTCGAAGCGCTGGGGCGCAGGGTCGGCGTGTCGGAAGCCACAGCCCGGCGCCGCAGTGAGTGGCTCCTGGCCAACAACCAGGTCCAGCTGCGGGCTGTCGTCGAGCCCGCCGCCTTCGGCCTGGACGTCGAAGCGCTGCTCTGGATCCGGGCCGACCCGCAGCACGTGGAGCGGCTGGGCCAAAGCCTGGCCGAACTTCCGATGATTCGCTATGCGGCGGCCATCGCTGGCGGCTACCAGGTCGTTGCCGACGTCACCGTGAGTGACATGTCGGCCCTGTACCGCTTCATCACCGGCTCGGAGTGGGCCCGGTACGCCGCCAGCGTGGACGTTTCGCTGCTGCTGGATGCACGCAAGCGCGGCGGCCGCTTTACGCGGACGTCGGGGTAAGGCCCCTTCCGGCGAGTGCGGGCGCGACGGCGGCGTACCCCGTCTGCTGCTCGAAGGCCCGGCCCCAGCGGAGCAGTTGCATGTCGGTGTAGTGGTTGCCCGCCAGCTGCAGCCCGATGGGCAGCCCCGCGGAACTGAATCCCGCCGGAACGCTGAGGACGGGCAGCCCGGTGGCGGAGAGCAGGCAGGCAGAGCGCATCCAATCCAGGTACGTCCCGGACGGCACGCCCGCGACCTCCGCCGGATACCGCAGCGACGCATCGAACGGCAGGACCTGGGCGCAGGGGCTGGCGAAAAGATCGTAGCGGCCAAAAAACTCCTGGACGCTGAACTCCAGCCGGGTCCGGGCGGCGGCGGTTTGCATGACATCCTGCGCCGTCAGCGCCTGTCCCTTCGCCACATTCCAGCGCACTTCGGGCTTGACGAGATGGCCGCACCGTTCCACGATCGGCCCCAGCCCGGCGGCGAAGTCCAGGGCCCGGGTGTTACCGAAGACCAGGTCGGCCTCACTGAAGTCCGGGCTGGCTTCTTCGACAATCGCGCCCAGGTCTTCGAACACGGCAAGCTGCCGTTCCAGGTGCTCCACGATCTCCGGTTCCACCGGCACCCCGATGCCGAAATCGCGGGACCAGCCGATCCGCACACCGCGCATGTCCGTGTCGAGGCCGGTCCGGAAGACCTCCGCTTCCAGCACCTGCGGGTACGGCACTCGCGGGTCCTTGCCGGCAGTGACGGACATGAACAGCGCAATGTCCTCCACGCTCCGGGCCATCGGGCCGGTCCTGCCCAGCCACGCGTAGGCGTTGACCTCGGACGGCATGGGGATGACCGCCGTCGACGGCCGGAAGCCCACCACATTGCAGAACGACGCCGGGATGCGTAGGGAGCCACCCATGTCGCTGCCGTCGCCGATGCTTTGGATGCGGGCGGCCACGACGGCGGCCACTCCCCCGCTGCTGCCGCCTGCGCTCAGGGTCGGCGCGTAGGGGTTCGTGGTGGTCCCGAAGAGTTCGTTGAACGTGTGGGAGCCGGCTCCGAATTCGGGGACGTTGGACTTTCCCGTGCTGACCACCCCGGCCGCCTTCAGCCTGGCCACGATGAGGTCGTCGGCCCCGGGCACGAAGTCCCGCAGGGCCAGGGACCCCTGCGTGGTCCGCATCCCTGCCGTGTTGTTGGTGTCCTTGTGCGTCATGGGCAGTCCGTGCAGGGGCGGCAGCTCCGCGCCGGAGGCCGTGAGCTGATCGGCCGCCATGGCGAGTGCCTGCGCCCCTTCGGGGTCGAGGGTGACCACCGCGTTGATGGCCGGGTTGGCCGCGGCAATGCGCTCCAGGTGCTCGGCAAGGGCTTCACGGGCCGAGACGGTCCGGTTGCGGATGGCTGCGGTGAGTTCGACGGCGGACAGGTCGCCAATGGTGCCGGGCATGGTGCTCCTTTGCTGGATGTTTCCCCTGCCGGAAAGTGTGCCCGGTCACAGCAGGCGCCCGGAAGCGCCCGGGCTAGGGCACCTGCACTTTGACGGATCCGGCCGAAGGGGCGGCCGATTCCGTCAGCTATTGCCTGTGATGCGCCTCATAGTAAAGCCTTTTGCTAACCCGCTGACCGATTCGGTCCGCGCAAACATCCGCCCGCCGCAGTGAAAGCCGCACAACGACGTCGGCCCGCACTTCGCCGGGCACCCCACCGGAGGTTCCCATGCATCAACCCCTGGCACTTCAACCACTCACCGGCACCGGCCCCACCGATATCCTCAGCGTCGCCAACAACCCCGTCCTCTGGATTTGCGTGGCAGGCGTCTTCGGCGTCATCGTCATCCAGTCCATAGTGTTCATGCGAGCCGCACGCCGCGCGGCGCCATCTGTCGACATGAGCCCGCAGGACATCAGGACGTCGTTTCGGTCCGGAGCGGTCTCTGCGATCGGCCCCTCGTTGGCGGTGTCCCTGGTGGCAGTTGCCCTCCTGGGCCTGTTCGGCGCCCCTGCGGTGCTGTCCAGGATCGGGCTGATCGGTTCGGCCGCCTACGACGTCTCCGCGGCTGGCATCGCCGCCAGCTCCATGGGCGCTAAGCTCGGCGATGCCAGCTACACCCAGGCCGTCTTTGCCGTCGCCTTCTTCGCGATGAGCATCGGCGGAGCCATGTGGATGCTGGCAACCCTGGTCCTGACTCCCCTGCTCCGCAAGGGCGACGCCAAGATCCGGTCCATCAACCCCGCGGCCATGGCCGTGGTTCCGGCAGCGGCCCTGATCGGCGCGTTCGCCTGCCTCGGACTGGGAGAGCTGCCCAAGTCCGGCATCCACGTCCTGTCCTTCCTTGTCTCCGCGGCGGTCATGGGACTGTGCCTGCTGCTGGCCCGCAAGCTCGGGAAGAGCTGGCTGCGCGAGTGGGGGCTCGGTCTTTCCATCGTGGTCGGCCTCACCGCCGCCTACCTTGCCGCCGGCCCCGCCGTCGGCGCCTGACCTGCCCCAACCCCGGAAAGGAACACCATGACCTCCACCACCACCGCTGAACCGTCCACGGGCAGCACCGCCATGGCCGACTTCGGCCGCACCACCTCCCGCTGGGGCCAGGCCACCATGATCGCCGGGCTGCTCATCTCCGTTGCAGGCCCCCTGTACCTGGTCTTCGCTTCAGGCTTGGACGTCGCCCCGGCGCAGCTCTGGATCGCCTTCGCCGCCGTCGCCGCCACGTTCGGGATCATCTGGATCGTCGAACCCCTCACCTACTACCCGGTCCTGGGCCCCGCCGCCATGTACCAGGCGTTCATGATCGGCAATATCTCCAACAAACTGCTGCCCGCAGCGCTCATCGCCCAAACCAATATCGGCGCCAAGCCCGGCACCAGGCGCGCCGAACTCGCCGCCGTCGTCGCCATCTGCGGCGCCGCCGCCGTGCACCTGGTCTCCCTGGCCGTCTTCGTGGGCCTCCTCGGGAGCTGGCTGATCAGCATCATCCCGCCGTCGGTCCTGCTGGTCACCCGGCTGTATGTGTTGCCCACGGTCCTGGGCGCGGTGCTGGTGCAGGCCATCGTGTCCATGAAACAGCCCCGCACCACGGTCATCGCCCTGGCGGTTTCGGCCGTCGTCGTCTTCGCCGTGGTGCCACTCTTGCCGTCGCTGGCCATGATGTCCACCGCCATCGCGGTGCTGGCCACCATCGTCCTGGCCTGGTTCTTCCGCGGAAAGTCCGACGCGGTTGCCGTGGCGGCTCCTGCGCACATCGAGTAGGGATACTGGATACAACACCCGCAACCCAGGAGGCCCCGCATGGCACGCGTCTTCATCACCGGATCCACCGACGGGCTGGGCCGGGCGGCCGCGGCGTCGCTGCTGCGGGACGGCCACGAGGTGATCGTGCACGCCAGGTCCTCCCGGCGGATCCCTGCCGTGCAGCACCTGCTGGACCAGGGGGCGCAGCATGTCGTGGGTGACCTCGCGATCGAGGAGGAGGTTCGGCAGCTTGCAGACTCAGCCGTCGGAATCGGCGGCATCGACGCCGTCATCCACAACGCCGGAATCCTGAACGGCCCAGCCCTGCTGCAGGTCAACGTCGTCGCCCCGTACCTGCTGACCGCCCTCATTCCCGGGCCTCGCCGCCTCATCTATTTGAGCAGCGGCATGCACCGGGGCGGCGACACCGGCCTGGACGGCCTGGACTGGTCCGGACGGACGACGACGGCCTCGTACTCCACCACCAAACTGCACGTCACTGCGCTGTCCGCAGCGGTGGCCCGGCTGGTGCCGCACGTCGCCAGCAACGCCGTGGACCCCGGCTGGGTACCCACCCGGATGGGCGGCCGGTCGGCACCTGACAGCCTGGAACTGGGCCACCGCACCCAGGAGTGGCTGGCCACCAGCGACGACCCGGCCGCGCTGGCCAGCGGTGGCTACTGGTACCACCAGCACCGGCAAAAGCCGCACCCGGCCGCCACCGACCCCATTTTCCAGGACGCCCTGCTCGGGCAGCTCGCCGACCACACCGGAGTCACCTTGGACGCCCTGCGCTGATGTACTTCAGGCGACTACAGCCGCGAACTCCCGGATGGTGATCCCGGAAAAGGTCGCCGGCCCGCCATCGGTGTAGAAGGAAATTCCGGTCTCGCCCTCGGCAAAATGCACCTGCTGTGAGAGCACCGTATGCCCCGCGTTGACGAACACTTCCACGCTTTGCCTGTCCACGAAGATGCGCAGGTGCATCGAGCGGGCAGCCGGATCAATCGGGGCCGCGGCCCGCGTGTACGGGACCAGCGAGTACCCGGCGAGGTCCGACGGGGCCCGGTCGACGTACAGCTCGGCCCCGTACTTTCCGATGTTCGTGTGCCGGAAGCCGTCAGCGGAACGGCCCACGGAGACGCCCACGTTCACGGCTGCATCCCAGGAGATATCGAGCTCCAGCTCGTAGGCCTGGCCCCTCCACGGCAGGACTGCGCTTCCGTCCACCCTCCGGCCGGGCAGCACCGTCGTAGCGGAGGCATGGCCGGCGAACGCGGCAACCGGGCTGCTCAGCAGGCTGTACCAGCCGCCGGGCTGCCGGTCCAGGCGCAGTTCCCTCACGATGGAGTTCTGCCCGTTGTACCCGTCGGTGGCGTCGGTGGGAACATCGCGGGCGGCGTACTTCCAGTTGTTCATCCAGGCCACCGCGTAGCGCCGTGTGTCCGGCGCCTCCGGGGACGGCCAGGTGACTGCCGCATACCAGTCCCAGCCCCAGTCCAGCCATTGCGGATTGTCCACGTCGTCCGCCAGGAACTGCCCGCCGTCCCACGTCCCGGTCCAGTAGGCATAGGTCATGGGCAGGCCAATGCTGTAGGCATCCATGCTGGCGCCCAGCACCCAGTGGCGCGTCCCGTCGTCGGCCGTCATTTCGAAGAGGTCCGGGCACTCGATCCCGCCCAGCGCGTGGTTCGGATAGTCGAAGTTGCGCTGCAGCTGCCAGTCCCGCAGGTCGGAAGACGTGTAGAATGCGGCATACCGGGCGCGGCCGATGACACACACCCACTCATTGCGCGCCGCGTCCCAGTGGATCTTCGGGTCCCGGAACCACTCCGCGTTCTCGATTTCCGCCTGGGTGGCGGCCGTCCGGCCGTCGGTGTTGGGGATCACCGGATCGGGCAGGGCGGTGAAGGTGAAGCCGCCGTCGGTTGACGAGTACAGGTACTGCTCCTGGTACTTGCGGATGCCGTCCGTGGGCTGGGTGGCGAGCACGATGATCGCGCCGGCGCCGAAGCCGGCGCAGTCGGCGGTGTCCACCACCGCCGATCCGGACCAGACCGGGAAGTCCGGCCGCAGCGGCAGCGCGACGCCATGGTGGCTGTAGGACACTCCGTCGGTTGTGGTGGCGTGGTCCCACCCGCCCTGGCCGTTGTTGACGGCGGAGTGCAGGTAGTACAGGTGGTGGGTGCCGCCCACGTACACCGGGCGCTGCGGATCACAGAGCCAGCCCGACGGCGGGGTCATATGGAAGTGCGCCCGCAGGGAGCCCTGCGCCCTGGCGGGTGCGGCGCGCCTGCTGCTGCCGAGCAGAGCGAGCGCTCCTGCTCCGGTGCCCTGCAGTACGTGGCGGCGGGACATGGCGTGGGTCATCATCGACTTCCTCTCATG
>JABFWC010000320.1 GCA_013362385.1 Pseudarthrobacter sp. | reverse complement strand
TTGTGAATAGATTGGTTGCACCCTCTTTCATTGGCGTGCTCTGTGCGTTGGCGCTGGTCTCGTCGTCCGCCTCCGCACCGCTGCCGCCGCTTGCCGGCGCTGCGGCCGGGACCCCGGGTATCACCCTTGCGGCGCCGATAATGCACGACGGCGCAGCGGGCGCGGGCAAGGCAGGTTCGGCCATGGCACCGCTCACCCCGGCCGTGGATCCCGACATCCGCGCGGCCTCGCCCATGGACCCTTTGCCGGCCGCGTCAGAAACGCCCGCCCCTGTCCCCGCCCGCCAGCCTGTCCCCTCCGCCCAGCCAGCGGCACCACCCGCCGCCCCCTCCACGGATGCCGCAGCCCAGGAAACGGCCCCTGCCCCTGCCCCTGCCGCTGAAACTGTGTCCATCCCTCCCCTGTGGGCACCGGACGCGGAATTGGCCTCGCCCTCCACCTCGCGCCTGGCCGCCCCGGAATCAGCCACGGCCCTTCCCCGTACGGAGGCCCTGGTCCCGGACAGCAACGCAGCCGCCATCCTCACCGTGTTCACCAGGATCAACGAGTACCGGGTGGCCAATGGGCTCAACAAGGTGAAGTACCACCCCACCGTCGCCGGAATGTCGCAGGAGTGGTCGGACAGCATCGCCACCCGTGAGGTGATCGAGCACCGGGCCAGCTTCTGGACCGATCCGCGCGCGTTGAACCCCGACAACGGCGCCGGCGAGGTGATCGCCATCCGCACCGACCGTGATGCCGCCCAGCTGGTGGAGTGGTGGAAGGGTTCTCCGGGCCACAACGCCATGCTGCTGGATCCGCGCTTCAACGTGATGGGCGCCGGCATTTCGTACACCAACTCCACCTACCAGATCTGGGGCGTGGTCAACTTCTTCGGCTACACCACGCTGCCGGCCGGCACCCTCGACGCCCCGGGGGCGGGCACCGGCAACGCTTTCCCGCCGCCGGCGCCGAGCGTGTGCGATGCCCCCGTCAAGCACATGCCGCCCACCTTGAACCTCGCAAACGCCGCGATCACGGGCCCTGCCGACCTCGTCTCGGTCGATTCGGCCGGGCAACTGCTGAACAGGGCATCCACGGGTCCGCGCACCTATGCCGCCGCCAAGGTGATCGGCTCCGGCTTCACCGGCGCCAAGGAGGTCTTCGTGACCGACTGGGACCGCGACGGCGCCTATGACGTCCTGGCGCAATGGACCAACGGTAACCTGACGCTGCACCGGGGCGTCGCCACCGGCGGGTTCCAGGCCCCCATCACCCTCGGCGCAGGCGGATGGAACTCCCTGACCCTGGCTGTGGGCGGCTGGTGCGCGAACAACAGGATGCCCCAGATCCTGGCGCTGGACGGCTACGGAAACCTGTTCCTCTACCCGAACAAGGGCACGGGTGACCTCGCCGAGCGTGCCACCGTGGCCACCGGAATTAATGCCTCCCGGCTGTCCATGGTGGATTACGACGCCGACGGGTTCCAGGACCTCCTGGCGCTCCGGACGGACGGCACCGTGCAGCTGTACCGCGGCTGGGGCACCACCGCGCTGCGCGCCGAGACCCGCCCCACCGTGGCCACGGGCTGGGCGGACGTTACCGGGATCCGCCCGCTGCGGAATGTTACCCGCCTGAACTCAACGGGCGTGGCCCTCCGCCGGGCAAACGATGTAGTGCAGTACTGGGACCTGACCGGTGGAAGCCTCGCCTCGCCGTCGAACCTTGCCGGCCCCTGGGCCGGGCAGCGGCTGGCGCAGTAGCAGCCCTGCCCGGGGGCGGGCGCCGTCCACGGCAGGAATCAGATGGCCGGTTCCAGTTCCAGCACATCCTTGAGCCGGTCCAGCTGGGCCACATCGGAGCTGACCCGTCGCTGCAGCATCCCATTGAGGAAGTCGAACCTGCTGAGGAAGCCAAACCGGCCCTCCCGTTTCGCTTCCACGACAAACCGGACCCTGGTCCCTGTCTCTTCCGTACTGAGGTAGTACCCGCCCCAGCGGGTGGCGGGTCCGGAGACGATGTGGAACCGGATTTCGGCACCCGGGCGGGCATGGGTGATCTCCAGCTCCGCGGGAATGCTCAGCCCGGAGCGCCCTGCCACCATCTTCCGGTAAACGGCGCCCGCGGTTCCGGCGTCGCCCCTGGCGAGCTTCACGCTGCGGACGTCGTCGCGCCACAGCGGAAGGTTCGTGGCGTCAAGGAGGAATTGGTACACGGCCATGGCGTCGCGCTCTATGAGGACCTCGTGCTCTGCGATTGCCATGAAGATAGTTCCTGTTGTTGACGTCGGCGGCCGCAATAGCCGTCTCCCCCAAGCGGCGGCTACCCGGGGATCAGGTTAGCCAGCGCCCTGCCCAGCCACCTAGCCGGCCCCGCCGACGTTATTGAAGAGTTACTGGATGACGCCGCGGATGACAGGACACGCGGCCCCCGGACGGGGAATGGGCGGGCCGCCGGGATATCTGCGCTAAGCTAAGTCCTGCCCCGCGCGAGCGGCGGCAGCGCGGCTGTAGCTCAATGGTAGAGCGCTAGCTTCCCAAGCTTGATACGCGGGTTCGATTCCCGTCAGCCGCTCCAATTTTTCCCGGACCCCTTTTTCCTGGCCGCCACGGCCCCGTCGGCACGCTAGGCAGCGGCCCGATGCGCAATCCGCAGCGGATGCCGCCGGTCCCGCCAATCCACCCGCAGCTGCAGCGAGCCCTTCCGCGCCAGTATGGCGGCGACCGTAACAGCCGCCAGCGCGGGCACCCCGCCGGAGACCAGCAGCGCAGCATGCGGGTCGGCGTGCTCCGCGATCCACCCCAGCATCGGGCCGCCCAGCGCCTGGCCGCCGATGAGCACCATGATGTACAGGCTCATGACCCGGCCGCGGATCGCCATGTTGGAGCTGACCTGCACCAGCTGGTTGGAGCCGGTGAGGAACATCAGGCACCAAAAGCCGGACAGCACCATCACGGCACCGAACCACGCCATCGACGGTGCCAGCACTGCCAGGCACAGCATAAGTCCGTACATGCCGGCGCAGAACACCACGGACCGCAGCCGCAGCTGCCGACGGCGGGTGGAGGCCACGGCGCCGCACAGCGCACCGAGCGCCACCAGGGCATTGAG
>JABFWC010000466.1 GCA_013362385.1 Pseudarthrobacter sp. | reverse complement strand
TTAGCCGGACTCGGTGAAGGCAGAGATGCCGGTGACGGCGCGGCCCACCAGCAGTGAGTTGACCTCGAAGCTGCCTTCGTAGGTGTACAGGATCTCCGCATCGCCAAACAGCTTGCCCATTCCGTAGTCGGCGCTGATGCCGTTGCCGCCCAAGAGGGAACGGCCCATCGCCACGGAGGCGCGGGCAAGGCGCGTGGTGGTTGCCTTGGCCATGGCCGCCTGCGCCATCTCCAGTTTCCCCGACTCCTGGATCCGCGCAAGCTCCACCATCAGGGCGAGGGAAGCGGAGGCGTTGCCCAGAATGTCGGCGAGCTGCTGCTGGACCAGCTGGAAACCTGCAAGCTTGCGGCCGAACTGGTTCCGGGCCAGTGAATAGCTGCGGGCCAGGTCGAACGCGGCCAGCTGGATACCGGCCGCCTGCCAGCCCACCCAGGCGCGAGAATCGCGGAGCAGGCCCTGGGCCGCTGCGAAACGCGTGGCCCCTGGCAGCAGGTTGGCGGCCGGGATGCGAACGTCGGCAAGGCTGATGTCGGCGTTCTGCATGATCCGCAGGCCGATCTTGTTGGAAATCTTGGTGGCCTGATAGCCCGGGCGGTCCGTCTCCACGAGAAAGCCCTTGATCCCGCCGTCTGCCGTGTCCCGGGCCCACACCAGGGCGAAGTCGGCGATGGTTCCCGCACCGATCCAGCGCTTGGCACCATTGAGGATCCAGTGGGCGCCGTCGCGGGCAGCCGTGGTCCCCAGCGCCCGGGAGATGTCCGAGCCGTGGTCCGGCTCGGTCAGTGCAAAGGCTCCCAGCGCGCTGAAATCCCGCAGGCCCGGGAGCCAGCGCCGCTTCTGCTCCTCGGATCCAAGCTGGCTGATCATGCCCACGATCAGTTCATTGTGGATCCCGGCCAGGGCGGAAAGGGAGACGTCGGCCCTGGCCAGCTCCACGTACATCAGGCCCTTTAACAGGATGGAGCTGCCATCGAGCTGGAGAGCGCCCAGTCCCTGCCGTCCCAGTTCACTCACCAGGGCAAGGGGAAACTCCTCACGGTTCCAGTACCCAATGGACTGGTCCCGGACGGAGGACTGCAGGAACTCCCGCACCCGCATATACCGCTCGCGCTCCGGGCCAGCCAGGAGGTCCGTCACATGCATCAGGTCGGCATCCTGGAAGGCCGGGACTCCGGCCGGTTCCTCGGCGCTCACGTAGGCCCGCGTCCTCAGCGCCGCGCCTCGACGCGCCGGACGCGCCGGACGACGAGCAGGACCACCGCGACCCCAAGGGCTGCATACACCGCATAGTTGAGGAAGCGGGAGTATTCCTCGATCAGCCGGTACTGCGTGCCCAGGAGGTAGCCCAGGCCGATAAGGACAGCGTTCCACAGCCCGCTGCCGGCAAGCGTGAACAGGGTGAAGGTGCCCAACGGCATGGACGCGGCCCCTGCGGGGAGTGAGATCAGGCTGCGGACCCCGGGCAGCAGCCGGCCGAAGAAAATGGAGGACCTGCCGTGCCGCCGGAACCAGCTGGCCGCGTGCTCGAAGTCTTCGCGGTCCACCAGGGGAAGCTTCGACAGTCCCCGGATCGAGCGTTCAAGCCCGAGTTTGGCCCCCAGCCAGTACAGGAACAGTGCGCCCAGGTAGGCGCCGAGGGTGCTGGTGGCAAAGACGAGGACCAGATTCAGCGACCCCTGCTCTGCGAGGTAGCCGGAGAGGGGCAGGATCACCTCGCTGGGGACGGGGGGCACCACGGTCTCCGCCAGCGTGAACGCACCGACGCCCCACTCGCCCAAGGTGTCGATGGCACGCGCGGCAGCGCCCACCATCCCGGTCAGGCCCTCGGTGGGGCTGGCTGCGTCGGCCATTGGTGTCCACATTGCGCCCCCTTTTACCGGTGCTTGAACTCCGGTTCCCGTTTCTGCGCGAATGCCGCCATGCCTTCCTTCTGGTCCTCGGTGGCGAACAGGGAATGGAAAAGCCTGCGTTCGAAGAGGACACCCTGGGCCAGCCCCGTTTCGAACGCGGCATTCACCGCCTCCTTGGCCGCCATCGCCACCGGCTTGGACTTGGAGGCAATGACGGCGGCTGCCTGGAGCGCCTCGTCCACCACATCCTCCGCCGGAACCACGCGGGACACCAGGCCGCAGCGTTCGGCCTCCTCCGCGCCGATGAACCTGCCCGTCAGGATCAGGTCCATGGCCTTCGCCTTGCCCACCGCCCGGGTGAGCCGCTGGGACCCGCCCATGCCCGGCAGCACTCCGAGGTTGATTTCAGGCTGCCCGAATTTCGCGTTGTCCCCGGCGACGATGAGGTCGCACATCATGGCCAGTTCGCACCCGCCGCCCAAGGCGAACCCCGCCACAGCCGCGACGGTCGGTATCCGCAGCCTGGTGAAATCCTCCCAGCCGCGGAACCAGTCAGCGGCATACATGTCCATGTACCCCTGGTCCGCCATTTCCTTAATGTCTGCTCCTGCTGCGAACGCCTTCCCCGAGCCGGTAACCACCACCGCTCCTACGCCCGGATCGGCATCCATGGCGGAAACGGCCGAAACCACCTCTTCCATCGTGGCCTTGTTCAGCGCGTTCAACGCCGAGGGCCGGTTCAGGGTCACCAGGCCCACCCGGCCCCTCTGCTCCACCAGGATGTTGGCGTACTCGGTCATTCAGGGCTCCCGTCGTCGTGTGCGGTCGTGGCGCGGCGGCCCTCTGCCCGCTCTCGGCCGGAAGCCTCCCCCGCAGCCGCCAGGGCCTGCTGTTCGGATTTGTTCCGGATGTCCGTGATGATCGCGGAGAAGTCCCGGCCCGCGCCGCCTTCCGCGGCAAACCTACCGTAGATTTCAGCGGCGAGCGGGCCCATCCGCCCGGCCACGTTGGTGCTGCGCAGGGCGTTGACGGCAAGGTTGAGGTCCTTGGCCATGAGCGCGCCCGCGAACCCCGGCTGGTAATCCCGGTTCGCGGGGCTGCCGGGAACGGGCCCGGGCACGGGACAATTGGTGGTTAGCGCCCAGCACTGGCCCGAGGCGGCTGACGCCACATCGAACAGGGCCTGGTGGCTCAGGCCCAGTTGCTCGCCCAGGACGAAAGCTTCGCTGACCGCGATCATCGAAACCCCCAGGATCAGGTTGTTGCAGACCTTGGCGGCCTGGCCCGCACCGTGGGCTCCGCAGTGGACCACCCGTTTGCCCATGGCTTCCAGGAGCGGCAGGACCGCCTGGAAGTCCTCGGCCTCGCCGCCGACCATGAATGTCAGGGTTCCGGCCTCGGCACCCACGACGCCGCCGGAAACGGGGGCATCGACCGAACGGTGGCCGGCCTGGACGGCAAGGGCGGCCGCTTCCCGTGCTTCGTCGACGTTGATGGTGGAACAGTCCAGGAACATGGTTCCCGCAGCGGCGGCCTGCAGCAGCCCCGGTTGCCCGTTCCCGCCGCGGTAGGCGTCAAGCACCTGCTGGCCGGTCTGGAACATGGTCAGGACAATGTCGGCCCCCGCCGCCGCATCAGCCGCGCTGCCTGCAGTTGGCACGCCGCGCTGGCGGGCTGCTTCCAGAGCTGCCGGCACGACGTCGAATCCGGTGACCTGATGCCCGGCCCTCACCAGGTTGACGGCCATGGGGGCACCCATGTGCCCCAGCCCCAGGAAGGCTACTGTGTGCTTTTCAGGCATGGCCGGGCTCCTTTTCCAACAGTTCCGGGTTTGGCTCCAGATCCAGCTCCCGGCCCTCCAGGGGCTGGAAGAACCGGTCCACCTGGGCCGGGAGGACCTCGCCCAGCGTGGCGGGTTTCCACTGCGGGTTCCGGTCCTTGTCCACCACCTGCGCGCGAATGCCCTCGCGGAAGTCAGGTCCCGCCAAAAACCGCAGCCCCGCCCGGTATTCCTGGGCCAGGGCCTCGTCCAGGGTCAGGTCCTTCGCCCGCCGCAGGGACGCCAGGGTCACCTTCACCGAGGTGGGTGACTTGGCCTCGATTGAGTCCGCGGCGCCTGCGGCGTCCTGGCTCCCGGGCCCGTCCCAGCGGCGAAGCCGGCGCACGATGTCCTCGGCGTCGTCGGACGCGTAGCAGGCATCAATCCACTCCTGCTGCGCCGCCAGGGTGGAGGCGGGAGCCTGCCCGGCGTAACGGGCGACGGCGTCTGCCGGACTTCCGTGCTCCAGCGCGTCCACCACGCGGGGCAGCGCCCGGGACGGGACGAAGTGGTCCGCCAGGCCGAGGAACAGTGCGTCCCCGGCGTCCAGGTGCGCCCCGGTGAGGGCTGCGTGCGTTCCGGTTTCCCCGGGCGCGCGCGAGAGCAGGAAGGTCCCGCCGACGTCGGGTGCGAACCCGATGGTGGTTTCGGGCATCCCCGTGCGGGTGCGCTCGGTGACGACGCGGACGTCCCCGTGCGCGGAAACGCCCACCCCGCCGCCCAGGACCAGTCCGTCCATCAGTGCCACGTAGGGTTTGGGATACCGGGCGATCAGCGAATTGACGCGGTACTCCGTCCGCCAGAAATCGGCCGTCGCGTTCCCGCCGCGCAGCATGTCCTCGTAGATCGCCACGATGTCTCCGCCTGCGCAGAGGCCGCGCTCTCCGGCGCCCTGGATGAGGACGGTGGAGACGTCGTCGTCCTTCTCCCATGCAGTCAGCTGCGCCAGGAGCATCTCCACCATGCCGGCGGTGAGGGCGTTGACGGCCCTGGGCCGGTTGAGGGTACAGACCGCGAGTCCGCCGCGGCGTTCGAAGAGAATGTCGGCGTTGTCCGTCGCGCTTCCTGGCGCTGTGCTCATCAGCTTCCTTCCGGCATCACGAAGCTGGCTCCGTGGCGTGTTCCCGAGGGCCACCGGGTGGTGACCGTCTTGGTCTTGGTGTAGAAGCGGAAGGCGTCGGGCCCGTGCTGGTTCAGGTCGCCAAAGCCGGAGGCCTTCCAGCCGCCAAAGGTGTAGTAGGCCAGCGGCACCGGGATGGGGACATTGATGCCCACCATGCCGACGTTCACGCGGGTGGCAAAGTCCCGGGCTGCATCGCCGTCGCGGGTGAAGATGGCCACGCCGTTGCCGTACGGGTTGTCGCTGCAAAGCCGGAGGGCTTCCTCGTAGTCAGCGGCGCGGACCACCACCAGGACGGGTCCGAAGATTTCGTCGCGGTAGACGGCCATGTCCGTGGTGACGTGGTCGAAGAGGGTGGGTCCCACCCAGAACCCGTCAGGGTAGCCGTCCACGGTGAGGCCCCGGCCGTCCGCCAGGAGGCTGGCCCCCGCACCGGAGCCGGCCTGGATGTATCCCTCGACCCGCTGCTTCGCGGCGGCGGACACCACCGGGCCGAAGTCCACGTCCGGGTCCAGGCTCGGGCCTACCTTCAGCGCCTTGATCCGCTCCTGGAGCCTGGCCACCAGCTGCTCGGCTGTCTCCCGGCCCACGGGCACCGCCACGGACACAGCCATGCAGCGCTCCCCCGCTGATCCGTACCCGGACCCGATGAGGGCGTCCGCGGCCTGGTCGAGGTCGGCGTCGGGCATGACGACCATATGGTTCTTGGCTCCG
This sequence comes from Pseudarthrobacter sp., assembly GCA_013362385.1. GTDB lineage: Bacteria > Actinomycetota > Actinomycetes > Actinomycetales > Micrococcaceae > Arthrobacter. Next base: position 6,009 of record JABFWC010000466.1, on the reverse strand, counting down.
CCGAAGCACTGTGCCCGCTTTCCCGCGCCGGCGGCGGTGGCGTAGATGTATTCGGCGATAGGCGTGGAACCAACAAAGCCCACCGCTTTGACCACGGGGTCCGCCAGCAGGGCGTCCACGGCTTCCTTGTCCCCGTTGACCACATTGAACACCCCGTCCGGCACGCCGGCCTCGCTGTACAGCTCGGCCAGCCGCAGGGGCACCGAGGGGTCCCTTTCGGACGGCTTGAGGATGAAGGCGTTGCCGGCCGCGAGCGCCGGCCCCGACTTCCACAAAGGAATCATCGCGGGAAAGTTGAAGGGCGTGATGCCGGCGACGACGCCCAGCGGCTGGCGCAGCGAATGGATGTCTATTCCCGGGCCGGCGTCGCTGGAGAACTCACCCTTGAGCAGGTGCGGGGCCGCGGCGGAGAACTCCACCACCTCCACGCCCCGCTGGATGTCTCCCCTCGAGTCGGCAAGTGTCTTCCCATGTTCGGATGACAAGAGCCGGGCGAGTTCATCCATGTTCCGGTTAACCAGGTCCACGAACCGCAGCAGCACCCTGGCCCGGCGCTGCGGGTTCATGGCCGCCCATTCCGGCTGGGCCTTCCCGGCTGCGGCAACGGCGTCCCCCACCTCATCGCCGCCCGCGAGCGGCACCCGCGCCTGTACACGGCCGGTGCAGGGATCGAAAACATCGGCGAAACGGCCGGAACGTCCCGGCACGTGGTGTCCGCCGACATAATGGGAGAGTTCGCGCATGGCTGATGCTCCTTCGCATACCCGGGCGGGGTGGTCCGGGTCATTCTGTTTGCGAATATACCCGCCCTTTCCACCGAAGTCCTCCCCCTTCCAGACCGCTTCCGGGAGGCCTTCGGGAAGGCTTTACCCGGTCAGCGGCTGCCAAGGTAAGTTAGAAACCGTGAAGATAGCTACCTGGAACGTGAATTCTCTCCGCGCCCGCGCCGACCGTGTTGAGGCCTGGCTCCAGCGCAGTGACTGCGACGTCCTGGCCATCCAGGAGACAAAGTGCAAGGACGATAACTTTCCGTGGGAACTCTTCGAACGGATGGGGTACGAGGTTGCACACTTCGGCGTGAACCAGTGGAACGGCGTCGCCATCGCCTCGCGTGTCGGCCTTGAGGACGTGGAGCGGACTTTCCTGGACCAGCCCTCCTTCGGCAAAGCGGGCAAGGACCCCGTGCAGGAGGCACGGGCCATGGCCGCCACATGTGCCGGCGTGCGCATCTGGAGCCTGTACGTCCCAAACGGCCGGTCCCTGGACGACGAGCACATGCCGTACAAGCTTAAGTGGCTGGAAAGCCTTAAGACCCATGCGCAGTCCTTGGTCACGGACAACCCGCAGGCGCAGGTGGCATTGATGGGCGACTGGAACATCGCACCCTTTGACGACGATGTCTGGGACATCGACCTGTTCATTCGGAACCGGTCAACGCATGTCAGCCCGCCGGAGCGCGAGGCCTTCCACGCCTTCGAGGCCGCCGGCTTCACCGACGTGGTCCGCCCTTACACCCCCGGCCCGGGTGTCTACACCTACTGGGACTACACCCAGCTGCGGTTCCCCAAGAAGGAAGGCATGCGGATCGACTTCGTCCTGGCCTCGCCCGCGCTGGCTGCCCGGGTCATGGGCGCCTCGATCGACCGCGAGGAACGCAAGGGCAAGGGCGCCTCGGACCACGCCCCCGTGCTGGTGGAACTGACGGACTGATGACAATGTCCTGGACCCATTCAAGGAGACCGTGATGACGGGCAACCTCTACCGGGGCCAGGCCGGCCTGCCATTTTCCTCCACCCTGCGCGTCTACGAACCCCTGGAAGCCTTTCCCGAGGAGCAGCGGCCCGCGATCCAGGCTGCCGGCGCCCGCGCAGCCTCGCGTGCCGCCGTCGAAAACGCCGAACTGCTGGCCTCGCTGGGACGCATCACGCGCTCCGGCGGCGACCCGTTTCCCACCGGCCGCACCGACCTGGTGCGCGTCACCACCGCGCCCGCCACCGGCAATGGAACGTCCGACGACGGCGACGCCGGGGAGGTCCTGCTGTACTGTCCCAGCCAGCTCGTCCTGCGCGCCGGCCTGGCAGCCAACGCCCTGATGGAGGGCATCCACGGTCCCCTGGCGGAGCTGCTGATCCCCGAAGAGCAGCGCGACCGGCACCAGGAACGGATCGATCTGGTCAAAGCCCGGGACGGATCCATCCGGGTCCATACACGGGCATCCACATGGGGAATCCCGTTCAGCTGGTTTTCGCTGTTCATGGAATCGGACCACAAGGACGTGGTGGAGGCCGCCGGTCGGATCCTCACCGTGCGGGTCTGGACGCCCATCACCGAGGCGCTGGAGCGGGCCCGGTATGCGGTGGCCAACCTGGCACTGGCGGCCCCGGACCTGGACATGCTCGATGACCTGGCACAGCTAACGGAATGGCTCGAGCTGTTCCATGTGGAGGCGATGGTGGAACTGGACTACGGCGCCGTGGCCGACAAGGTCTATCCGGATGAATCGCCCATGGACATCAGGCTGGGTATCGAATGCCTTGCCGAGGGCGACATGACCGGCGCAGCGGCGGCGTACCGCCGGCTGGCATCGCGCTGGATCCCCATCCGGCAGCTTGCCCGGGCGTCCTGAACGGGCCGCCATTACGGGCTTGGCCATTGCCGTTCCAATTGGACAGTTTTAGTTTTAGTTCGCCGGGGGTGCTGTGCTGCGCCGGACAAGGAGTTCATGGGGCGCGACGGCGGAGTGCACGGCGCCTATCTCGCCGTCCAGTTCGTCAAGGAGCATCTTGGTGGCCAGCTCAGCCTGATCGTCCGGCCGCTGCCCTACGGTGGTCAGCCCCATGGCATCGGCGAAGTCGTGGTTGTCAATGCCAATAACGGAGAGCTCCTCCGGGACGCGGATGCCGAGCCGGTTGGCCTCAAACATGACGCCCATCGCCATCTCGTCCGATGCGCAGAATATAGCGGTCGGCTTTTCGCCCTGCCGCGCCCACAGGCGCCGCAAAGCCTCCTGGCCGCTGCGCACGGTAAAGTCGCCCCATTCGTCCCATTCGGGGCGGGTGGGCAGGCCCGCCGCGGTCATAACGTCCTTGAAGGCCAGGATCCGCACCCGCGGGACGTCGAAGTTCAGGTCGGTCTCGTCGTCGCCATGCAGCAGTGCAATCTTCTTGTGGCCCAGGTCAATCAGGTGCCGGACTGCCGTTGAGGCTGCGGCATAGTCGTCAATGCCGATATAGGAGCATTCCTCGACGTGCCCGCCTACCACAACGAGGGGGATGTCGATTTTTTGAAGGTGGTCCAGTTCGTCGTGGCTGAGCGCCATGCACAACACCAGGAGTGCGTCGATCTGCTTGTAGACCATCGTCTTGCTGAAGAGCCGTTCCCGGTTGCTGCCGTGGCCCCCGAGGTTGAAGAGGGAGAGGTTGTAATTGCGGGCGTGCAGTTCACGGTCCGCCCCTTCGATGGCTTTCGAGAAAAACCAGCGGCTGACGAACGGCGCGAGGACTCCTATGGTCCTGGTCCGGCCGGTCGCGAGGCCGGATGCCGAGGAGGAAGCAACGTAGCCGAGGTTTCCGGCCACCTCCAGGATCTTCTCCCGGGTGGCGGGCGATACCCTGGGCAGTCCGCGAACGGCCCGGGACACGGTGGCGGTTGATACTCCGGCGGCTGCCGCCACATCCTCGATGCTGACGCCGTTATGGCCGCCGCGCTGGGACCTTTCAGTTGTCCGTGCCACCGTGTCCCCTCATCCGCTCCCTTGCTGCGCAGGGCAACAGACCCCGCCTACCCCCAAGCTTTGTATCTTTTCATTCCGCCGCTCGGCAGTGCTAACTGTGGCGTGCGGATAGCGCCGGCACGGGCCGCTGCCTCCGGCAGGCGCCGTGCCGTCGGAACCTTTTTGTCTGTCCTACGGCTTATCCGTCCTACGGCGGTTACTTGCGGGCCGGCAGCTTTCGCCGCAGCCGCACCATGCCGTAGAGGGCCAGCAGCGTGGCCAGCAGTCCCAGCGCCCAGCCGAGGGCAGGCTGCGCTGTCACCTCCATCCAGACAGTAACCACCAGGAGGACGAGTGCCCAGAAGCCGAGGAACCCGATGATGATGTCGAAATCCTCGCCCGACCGGACCAGGCGGCTCCGGGTTCCCGCCCCCTTGGCCTGCTGGGGGCGGGAACCGTTCTGCATCACTTGACCGCACCTGCCGTGAGGCCGGCGACAATCTTGCGCTGGAACACCAGGACCAGGATCACCAAGGGAATGGTGACGATGGTGCCGGCAGCCATGATGGCCGTGTACGGAATCTGGTTGGGCTGTGCACCTGCGAAGTTCGCGATGGCCACCGTTACCGGCTGGGTCGCGTCGCTGGACAGCTGGCTGGCGATCAGGAACTCATTCCACGAGGAAATGAATGCCAGGATGGCGGTGGTGAAAATGGCCGGCGCTGCCAGCGGCATGATCACCTTCCGGAATGCCTGGCCCTGCGTGCAGCCGTCAACCCGGGCGGATTCCTCCAGTTCCCATGGCATCTCGCGGAAGAACGAGGTCATGGTGTAGACGGTCAGCGGGAGCACGAACGAGATGTTCGGGATGATCAGCGCCTGGTACGTGCCCATCCAGCCGATGTTGGTGAACAGCTGGAACAGAGGGGTGATCAGCGCGACGCCGGGGAACATCGAGGCGCCCAGGATGAAACCAAGCACCAGGTACTTGAACCGGAAGTTCAACCTGGCCAGGGCGTAGGCGGCGAACACACCGATCAGGAGCGAGACAACGGTTACCACTCCGCCAATGAACACACTGTTGAGCAGAGCCTGCCCAAACCTGTTGCCGAAGGACGTGTCAAACGCCGTTATGAAGTTGTCCAGGGTCACATGGGTGGGAAGGATCGAGGTGTCGTACGTGAAGCCGACCTCGCGGAAGGCGGTCACCACCATCCAGTAGGCCGGCGCCAAGCACCAGAGCAGGATGACGATCGCACTGATGTAGGTCCGGGCCTGCGCCCATTTTTCCCGGTTCTGCGCAGCCTGGCGGCCCCTGTCCTGGCGTGCCCGGAGTGCAGTGGCGTCAGCTGTTGCCGCGGTCATTTCTTCCCCTTTCCTGTGGCGCCGCTCTGTTCAACCACGTTTGCCCCGAGGAAGCGGACAAAGATGAAGGCGACGAGGAAGATGATGATGAACGTAATGGTGGAAAGCGCGGCCGCAGAGTTGAAGCCTTGCCTGATCTGGTTGATGACCAGGATGGACAGCGTGGTGGTGTTGTTCGCACCACCGGTCAGGATGTAGGGCAGGTCGAACATGCGCAGCGCATCCAGGGTACGGAAGAGGATGGCCACCATCAGCGCCGGCTTGACCAGCGGCAGGGTGATCATCCGGAACCGTTGCCAGGCCGAAGCGCCGTCAACCTTGGCTGCTTCGTAGACCTCGGCCGGAATCATCTGGAGGCCGGCGAGGATCAGCAGCGCCATGAAGGGTGTGGTCTTCCAGACGTCGGCGATGATCACAGCCCACTTGGCCGGCCACTCGCTGCCCGTCCACAGGATAGTGGTGTTGAACAGCTTGTTGGCGATGCCGTCAAAAGCGAAGATGAAGAACCAGAGCTTGGCGGTGACGGCGGTAGGGATGGCCCACGGCACCAGGACCGCTGCCCGGACCATGCTGCGGCCGCGGAATTCGCGGGCCATGATCATGGCCATCCAGAAACCCAGGACCGTCTCCAGCGCCACCGTGACGATGGTGAAGAAGAATGTGGTGGCGGTGGCGGACCAGAACTGGCCGCCGAGCGTTCCCGGCGGACAGGCGACGGTGCCGCCATCCGGCGACGCGCACTGCTGCGCGAGCCAGTTCACGTAGTTCTGGATACCTGCGGACCCGCCTGCAGTGAAGAGGCCGGTGGCGGGATCCAGGCCGGCGTCCTTCTGGAAGGACATAACCATCGCGCTGATGATCGGGTAAACGATGACGATGCCCAGGGCGACGATGGTGGGGGCCAGCAGCCAGGCCGCCCAGCGCCCCTGGCT
>JABFWC010000213.1 GCA_013362385.1 Pseudarthrobacter sp. | reverse complement strand
GGCTTGGCGAAGAGCGCATGGGCGCTGATCGGCACGATCACCAAGGCTTCCACCTCGGGCCACACCACCGGGCCGCCGGCGGAGAATGCGTAGGCGGTGGATCCGGTGGGGGTAGCCAGCACGATGCCGTCCGAGCCGAAGGAGGTGAGCGGGCGCTCGTCCACTTCGGTGACCACTTCGAGCATGCGTTCGCGGTTGGCCTTCTCGATTGCTGCCTCGTTTAAAGCCCACGTGTGCCAAATCTTCTGGCCGCGGACCCAGACCTGGACGTCGATGGTCATGCGTTCTTCAACCGTGTACTCGCGGCTGGCCACCCATTCGACCGTCTGGGCCAGGTCCGCCCGCTCACTTTCTGCGAGGACGCCGACGTGGCCAAGGTTGACGCCCAGCAGCGGGACGTCCACTTCGCGGACCAGTTCGGCGGCGCGGAGGATGGTGCCATCGCCGCCCAGGACCATGACGAGTTCGACGTCCGGAAGCTGGACATGGTCGTGCAGCACCTCCACCGGGTGGGCGAGGTGGCCGAAGAACCGCTCCATGTCCCCCAGTTCGGATTCCTGCATCACGGGGACCATGCCCGAGCCGTGCAGCAGGGCACAGGCTTCCCAGGCGGCCTTCAGGGACTCCTCGCGGCCGGTGTGGGCGAGGACCAGTACACGCCTGCTCATCAGGTTCCGCTCTCTAGTGGTTCGGCCAGATTTGTCCGAGCAACGCAGCCGCTGCTGCCTCTCGCTCTTCGATCTTAGGCAAGTCTTCGCCGATCCTGCGTTTTATCCACAGGAAGTATTCGACGTTTCCGTCCTGTCCCGGCAGCGGACTGGCTGCCAGGCCGCACAGGTCCAGCCCGGCGTCGAGCGCCGCTTTTGCCACTTTCTCCACGGCCATCCGGCGCTCCCGCTCGGAGGTGACCACGCCGGTGCGGCCCAGCCGGTCCTTGCCGATTTCGAACTGGGGCTTGACCATGAGCACCAGATCGCCGCCCGGTTCCGTGCAGGCCGCCAGCGGCTGCACCACGAGCGTGAGGGAAATGAAGGACAGGTCCGCGACGGTCAGGGCGGCAGGGCCGCCGATGTCCTCCGGCGCCATGTACCGCACGTTCATTCCTTCGTGGACAGCCACGCGCGGATCGGTGCGGAGGTGCGGCACCAGCTGTCCGTGCCCGACGTCGACCGCCACCACGTGCGCCGCGCCGCGCCGCAGGAGGACGTCGGTGAAGCCGCCGGTGGAGGCCCCCGCGTCCAGGCACCTTTTGCCGTGCACCGATACCTTGGGGAAGGCGTCAAGGGCGCCGGCCAGCTTGTGCCCCGCCCGGCTTGCGTAGGTGTCCTGGTCGTCGCGGGCGACGGTAAGGTCCCTGCCTTCCTCGACCTGCAGGGATGCTTTGGCCAGGACCTGGCCGCCGGAGCTGACTTTGCCGTCGGCGATGAGTGCGGCAGCATGCGTTCGCGACCGCGCGAGGCCCCGTGCTACGAGTGCCTGGTCAAGCCGCACCGCCATCAGGCTGAACCGCCTGCGGGGTTCGGCGCTCCGGGACCGCTGCCGGCGGGGTCCTCGTTGAGAGCGGCCAGCAGTTCGTCGTGGAGCACGTTGTACACCGCTTCGTGCTCCAGTACCGGGACCTGCGGGAGGGTTTCCAGCCGGTCCAGCGCGTGCTGCAACAGCGGGTCCGCCGCCTCGTTTTGGTTGCGCGGCCAGTCCGGGGAAGGCTGGGCGGCCGCAGGTCCGTCGTCGGGAGTCAGCTCAGTCATCCGACCAGCCTAGTGATCGAGCCAGGCCAGCTTGGGCGCCTTCGCCGTTGCGGCGTCGGGGGTGGCGGCCCACCAGGCGGCACAGGCTGCCCGCCAGGAATCCAGGTTGTCCTTGCTGCCAATGATGCCCACCGCACCGTTGGCCACCCGTGCCGTTGCGTCGCCGCATGAGTACGTGCCGTCGTCGTGCACCACATCCGGGTAGGGGCGGTGCAGGTCCGTCAGCGAGCCGATGATGTAGTCCGGGCGTTCCGCAGCCCGGGCCGCCAGAATGGTCTCCCGCGTGTCGACGCCGGTCAGGACGGCGACGGTGGCAAAGCCGGCGTTGTTGCCGCCCAGGATGTCCGTGTCCAGGCGGTCGCCGACCACCAGGGGCCGCTCCGCGCCGAGCCGCTTGGCGGCCGAGTGGAAAAGCGGGGCCTCAGGCTTGCCTGCGACCCTGGGCTGCTGGCCGGTGGCGGCAGCCACGGCGGCGACCAAGGTGCCGTTGCCGGGGGCGATCCCGCGTGCCTGGGGGATGGACATGTCGGTGTTGGTGGCCACCCAGAGCGCACCTGCGTTGACCACGTAGGTGGCTTCGGCAAGGTCCTTCCAGCCGATGGCCGGGTTGAACCCCTGGACCACGGCCACGGGCTCCTCGGCCTGGCTTCCGACAGGCACGAGCCCGACCAACTCAATCTCCCGGGCAAGCGCCGGGCTGCCGGTGATGAGGACCCTGGAGCCGGGAGCCAACAGCGAGGCCAGCAGGTCCGCCGCCGCCTGCGAGGAGCTCACCACCTGGTTGTCCTCTGCCGGCGCACCCAGCTCGCGGAGGTGGGCAGCAACTTCTGCCGGCGACCGGGAGGCGTTGTTCGTTACATATCCCAGCCCGATGCCCAGCCCGGAAAGCTGCGTGAGCGACTCAATTGCTCCGGGAATCGCATGCGGACCGGCGTAGACCACGCCGTCCAGGTCCGCAAGGAGCGCGTCAAAGCGCGATATAAGGGTGACTGCACTCATCAGATTCAGTCTTCCCTGGTGTCCTGGCCGTTGCCCGTGGTGGACTCTTCATCCAGCCGGGATCCGAGTTCGTCGTCTTCCACGGAGTCCTCGTCCGATTCTGCGTCGTCGGAGACGAAGTAGTCGGCGTCCTGGTCATCGAGGTTGCTGTCCTGGACAGCCTTGGCCTCGGTGGCACGGGTTGCTTCGGCGGCAGGTGCTTCGGAAGCTCCTGCTGCAGGGGCTTCTGCTGCAGCGGCCTTGGATGCGTGGTCCAGCATCCTGCGGCGTTCGGCCTCTTCGCGTGCCTCTTCTTCCTCGTCCCAGCCAAGGTCGATGATTTCGGGTTCCTCGTCCACACCCTGGCCC
>JABFWC010000422.1 GCA_013362385.1 Pseudarthrobacter sp. | reverse complement strand
GACGGCGATGGTGGAGGCAACCGCGGCGGCAAGGACGGAATCCGGGTAGGTCCCCCAGGTAAGGGGTAGCGTTTGGTTATGAACGCCGAGCAGCCCGAAGATGATGTCTACACGCACGGCCACCACGAGTCGGTGGTCCGCGCCCATGCCGCCCGGACGGCCGAAAATTCCGCGGCGTTCGTCCTCCCCTACCTCACTCCGGGATCCGGCCTGCTCGACGTCGGCTGCGGGCCCGGGAGCATCACCTGCGACTTTGCCACCCTGGTCAGCCCCGGCAAGGTCACGGGGCTGGACCGCTCGCCGGACATCATCGTCCAGGCCCAGGCGCTCGCCGTCGAACGCGAAGTGGGCAACGTGGAATTTGTTGCCGGGAACATCTACGACCTCGACTTCCCGGACGAAACGTTCGACGTCGTCCATGCCCACCAGGTGCTCCAGCACCTGACGGACCCTGTGGAGGCGCTGCGGGAGATGCGCCGCGTGGCCAAGCCCGGCGGCATCGTCGCCGTCCGCGACGCCGACTTCCATGGCATGAGCTGGTACCCCGCCATCCCGGAGCTGGACGAGTGGATGGAGCTGTACCAGCGGATCGCCCGGCGCAACGGTGCCGAACCCGACGCCGGACGGCGGCTGGTCAGCTGGGCCCAGTCAGCAGGCTTCACCGATGTAGCCCCCACCAGCAGCAACTGGCTTTACGCCACGGCACAGCAGCGGCGCTGGCAGGCGCGGGTCTGGGGCGAGCGGGTCCTGCATTCGGCCTTTGCGGAACAGGCGCTGGAATACGGGTTCGCAAACCCGGCCGATCTTGCGCGTATCTCCGCGGGCTGGCACCGCTGGGGATCCACCGACGACGGCTGGTTCCTGATCCCGAACGGCGAGGTGATCGCCAGGGCTTAGCCGTTGTCGGCACGGGAGGCGAAGGGGGAACTGCTACGCGCCGGTAAGATTGTCAAGTGCAATTTTCCCTATGGCTGGCCCTGGCCGGCGCCGGCGCCCTGATCAGCTTCACCCCCGGCGCCGGGGCCATCAACACCATGAGCAACTCACTCAACGCAGGGTTCCGCAGGTCCATCTGGGGAATCCTGGGGCAGCAGGCGGCCCTGGTTGTGCACGTGCTGATCGTGGCACTGGGCGTTGGGGTCCTCGTGGCCAGTTCTCCCGTGGCCTTCAACGTGATCCGGTATGCCGGGGCGGCCTACCTGGTGTACCTGGGAATCCGGCAGTTCCTGAGCAAGCCCGCCATCGAACAGGAGCAGGCCGCCGTCCGGCGCAACGAGCCGGCCTGGTCCATCTTCCGGCGCGGCTTCTGGGTGAACCTGCTGAACCCCAAGGCGATCGTCTTCTTCCTCGCCTTCACTCCCCAGTTCATCCGGCCGGAACAATCCCTGTTTACGCAGTACGCCGTTCTCACCGCAACCATCGTGGCCATCGACATCCTGGTGATGTGGTTCTTCTTCGCGGCGGCGGCCAGGTCTTTCCACCGCTTCACCAGCACGGAGCGCGGCCAACTGGTGCTCAGCAGAGTCTTCGGGGTCCTCTTCGTGGCGGTGGGAATCCTGCTGGCCCTGATCCACTAGGAAGCGGCACGGACTCGAAAAGGTCCGTGCCGCCGCCTATGTCGCCGGTCCATGAGGTCCTGCTTCTTAGGGTGAGAGTTCCTCCAGGACGCGGCCTTTGGTTTCGATGGCGAAGAAGATGGTGATGAGGCCGCCGATGAGGGCGATTGCCGCAAATACGGTGAAGACTACGCTGATGCCGTAGTTGTCGACGATGTAGCCGACCAGGATGGGGCCGATCGCGGAGCCGGCGCGGAGCCAGGCGCTGCCGAAACCGGTTCCGATGGCACGCAGCCGGGTGGGGTAGAGCTCGGCGGAGTACAGGTAGAGGGAGAAGGAGATGGTCTGCAGGATTGCGTAGGCGATGCTGGCGAACACGACTACCTGGGTTGCGGAGACTGCGCCGAGGGCGGTGAGTATGACGAGCGGGATAGTCGCGGTAAGGAAGGCCACGGTGTACCAGCGCTTGCGGCCTACCCGGTCGATGAGCAGCGCGCAGATGATCGACGCGACGACGCCCACGGCCGAGGTGACCCAGCCGTAGGCGAGGCTGGTCTGCAGGGGCAGGTTGAACGATTGCTTGTAGAGCGTGGGGAGCCAGGTGACGAGGCCGTTGTTGACCATGTAGACGCAGATCCAGAGCATCCAGATCATGAGTGTGCGTTTGCGGTAGATGCCGGAGAAGAGTTCGCGCCAGCTGGTGCGGGCTGTTGCTTTCGGGTCCACCGGCCGGACGACGGGCTCGGAGAGTGTGTGTCCGGCTTTGAGCGCTTCCTTTTCGAGCATGGCGACGACTGTCCCGGCTTTGTGGATGTGGCCGCGTGCGGCGAGCCAGCGGGGGGACTCGGGCATGAGCCACCGCATGGGGATGGTCAAGAGGGCCGGGATGATGCCGACGACGAACATGGCCTTCCAGCCAACGACCGGGACGAGGAAGTATCCTGCGATGCCGGCGAACATGAGGCCGACAGGGAAGATCACCTCGTAGAGGAGGAAGAACCTGCCGCGCTTCCTGGCGCCGACGAATTCGTTGATGTAGGCGCTGGCCACCGGCACTTCCCCGCCGGTACCGATGCCTTGGATGAAGCGGAAGATAATCATTGACGTGGCGCCCCAGGCGAAGAGGCAGGCGATGTCCATGGAAACGAAGAGAAGAATCGTGATCAGCAGGACCGGAAGGCGCCCGATCCTTTCGGCGAGTTGGCCGAAGAAGAGTGATCCGAAGATTTGGCCGACATAGCCGGCGGAGAGGATCATTCCGATTTCCCCGGCGTTCAGGTGCCATTCCGAGGATAGTTGGGGCATGGCGAAGGCGATGGCCAGGACGGTGTACGCGTCGAAGAATGTGGCTGACCCGATGACCACGCGGATCAGGGTCAGGCGTCGGGTGAGCGGGAGCCTTTCGAGGCGGGCCACCAGCTCTGCATTGATCCTGGCTGCGTTGGGGCCGCCGGCCATTGTTGTGGTGTTGTTCGGCTCGCGCATTGCGAGTCCTCCTTCTCCAGCGTGATGCTGGGGTCCTCATTGACCAAGAGTGGAG
>JABFWC010000313.1 GCA_013362385.1 Pseudarthrobacter sp. | reverse complement strand
CATCGGCGTCGCCCGCCTCGGCCACACGTCCGCCTGGGCCGGGTCCGTGGGCGCGGACCCGCACGGCGAGTTCATCGTGAAGCAGCTGCGGGGCGAGGGCGTCCGGCTGCACCACAGCGTCCATCCGGAGCGCAGCACCGGTGTGATGTTCCTGGAACAGCGCACCGCCGACCTCAGCAGGGCGTTCTACTACCGTGCCGGATCTGCCGGAGCCGCCATTTCGCGCAGCGATGTAGCTGCGGCACTGGACGGTGGCGCGCGCATCCTGCACCTCACCGGCATCACGGCGGCCCTGAGTCCTGAGGCGCAGGATGCGGTGGAATACGCCGCCGAACGTGCTGCCACCGAGGGGATGGTGGTGTCCCTCGACGTGAACTACCGCAGCAAGCTCTGGTCCCGGGACCAGGCGCGGGCTGTCCTTGCCCCTTTGGCGCGGCACGCCACCATCGTCATTGCGTCCGACGACGAACTCGACCTGATTGCCCCGCCCCAGGCCGGGAACGGGGCTGCGGCTGACGGTGAGGACCATGCCGCTGCGCGGCTGCTGGAGGCCGGGGTCCGCGAAGTCGTGGTGAAGCGCGGCGCCGCGGGCGCAGCGGTTCATACAGGGGAAGGGTGCCTGGAAGCGCACGCCCTTGCCGTGACCTGCGTGGACACCGTGGGGGCAGGAGACGCCTTCACCGCCGGGTACCTCTCGTCCCTGCTCGGCGGCGCGGATATCGCCGCCCGCCTGCACCGAGGCATCCTGGCCGGCGCCTTCGCCGTCAGCACCCGCGGCGACTGGGAAGGGCTGCCCCGCCTGGAGGAGCTTGCGCTGCTCGACGCCGCCAGGGGCAGCACCCAGCGCTGACCCCTGACGCTACATCCCCCACAGGGCCTTGTGGAGCAGCCGCTTCAATTCCTGCGACTCGTCGCCTGACAGCACCGCGAGCTGGTGCGACTCCGCCGCGTCCAAGGCAGCCCGGGCCTTGGCATGCATCTTCCGTCCCTGGGGGGTGGAAACAATAATCCTGGCCCGCCGGGCATGGTGGCCTTGCGCGCGCTCCACCAGCCGGCGCCGTTCCAAGTCATCCACCAAGGTGGCCGCCTGGCTTGGGTCCAGGTCCAGGAAGTCGGCCAGTTCCCGCTGCGAGGGTTCCAGTCCGCTGCATGCAAGCGCCAGGACCGAGAAGGAACGCTCGCCCAGCCCGTAGTCCGCCAAAGCCCGGTGGTTCAGCGCCGTTCCCCTGGCGTGCAGCCTTGCGATCAACGGTCCTACGTCATTTCCCATCCCGGCTGCTGCCAGGCGCGGGGGCTGAATTTCGGTGCCCAAGGCGGCCATCACAACTCCGGTACTGATAGAAACGTCGGCTTATCGAAAGTCCATATTTTCATGCCTCAGGGGAAGGACCGGAAGACACCCTCTTTGCCCCGGCCACAACAGGCTAAGACGATCTGCCACCCTTTCCGTCATCAATTGGCGGAACCCTGCCATCCGGTGACAGCATAGTTGGATGCTTGAGGCAACTAAACCGCAGAATTCTCCGGACAGGACTCCCATCAACCCCGCGCTCGAGGCGGAGAGCAGGATCGCGCGCATCGCCGTGACCGTCTTCCCCATTCTGGTGGTAGTCGCAGGCGTCGTGGGCTTCCTGCTTCCGGGGGCCTTCAAGCCGCTGGGACCAACCGTGCCGTACCTGCTGGGGATCATCATGTTCTGCATGGGCCTCACCCTGACCCCGCCGGACTTCGCCGCAGTGGCCAGGCGGCCGTGGGCAGTCGCCTTGGGAATCGTTGCCCACTACATCATCATGCCCGGTGCGGGGTGGCTGATTGCCGGGGCCCTCAACCTCGAGCCCGAGCTCGCGGTCGGCGTCATCCTGGTGGGCTGCGCGCCCTCCGGAACCGCCTCGAACGTGATGGCCTTCCTGGCCAAGGGCGACGTTGCCCTGTCCGTGGCCGTTGCGTCCGTTTCAACCCTGATCGCCCCGATCGTCACCCCGCTGCTGGTCCTGTTCCTGGCCGGCTCCTACCTCCAGGTCGACGCCGCCGGAATGGTGCTGGACATCGTCAAAACCGTGCTGCTGCCGGTGGTGGCCGGCCTCCTGGCCCGGCTGTTCCTCAAGAAGCTCGTCGCCAAGGTGCTGCCTGCGCTGCCCTGGGCGTCCGCCGTCGTCATCTCCCTGATCGTTGCGATCGTGGTGGCCGGCAGCGCCGGCAAGATCGTCGCTGCGGGGGCCATCGTCTTCCTCGCCGTGGTGCTGCACAACGGCTTCGGGCTGGGACTGGGCTACCTCGCCGGCAAACTGGGCCGCCTCGACGACAAGGCCCGCCGCGCCCTGGCCTTCGAAGTGGGAATGCAGAACTCCGGGCTGGCCGCGACGCTGGCCGCCGCCCACTTCAGCCCCCTCGCGGCACTGCCGTCCGCGGTGTTCTCGCTGTGGCACAACATCTCCGGCGCCATCGTGGCCGCGTGGCTCGCCCGCCGGCCCCTACGGGACGCACCCCTGCCGGGCGCACCCCTGCAGGAAAAGCGCGCCTGACCTGCGTAGCCGCCGCCCCATGACCTCATAAACCCTTGTTTCCGTTCCACCATTCTGGGTAAAGGACCCGGTAGGGGCAGCGCCGCCCGCGCTGCCCCGGCGGATTCCGGACGGGAGAGGGACAGATGGCTCAGATCGACCGAATAGCTGAACCATGGGGAACGCGGACGCCTTACGGCAGCGGTGATGAGTGGCCGGTCAGGGTGGACACCCACCTGGCTGAGGGGCTCGCCCCGGAGGACGTGGACGCCTGGGTGCAGACGGCGTCCCTCCTGCATTCGAACGGCGACGCGATGGACATTGCTGTCAAGGACAACCGGATCGTCGGCGTACGCGGGCGCGCGGAGGACCGGGTCAACCACGGCCGCCTGGGACCGAAGGACCTGTACGGCTGGCAGGCGAACGGCTCTGCGGACCGGCTCACCAGGCCCCTCATCCGGGAAGGCGGGAAGCTGGTGGAGACCGACTGGGACACCGCCATGCAGCGGGTAGTGGACCGTTCGAAGGCGCTGCTGGCGGAGCAGGGCCCCAGCGCCCTCGGCTTCTACACCACCGGCCAGCTGTTCGCCGAGGAGTACTACACGCTGGGGACCATAGCCCACGGCGGGATCGGCACCAACCACGTGGACGGCAACACCCGACTCTGCACCGCGACGGCCGCCGAGGCGCTGAAGGAATCGTTCGGCTGCGACGGCCAGCCTGGCTCCTACACTGATGTGGACCACGCCGACGTCATCGCCCTCTACGGCCACAACGTGGCAGAGACCCAGAGCGTCCTCTGGACCCGGATGCTGGACCGGCTGGCCGGACCCAACCCGCCGAAAATCATCTGCGTGGACCCACGGCCCACCCCCGTGGCCAAAGCCGCCACCCTGCACCTGGCACCGCGTCCCGGCACCAACGTGGCCCTGATGAACGCCATCCTGCACGACATCATCGCCAACGGGTGGATCGACCGGGAATACGTCCGGGCCCACACCGTGGGGTTCTCCGACCTCGAAAAGGAGGTCAGGAAATACCCGCCGGCGCTGGCGGCGGAAATCTGCGGGGTACCGGCGGAACAGATCCAGGAGGCCGCCCGCATCATCGGCCACGCCGAGCGGCTCCTGACCACGGTGCTGCAGGGCTTCTACCAGTCAAACCAGGCCACGGCGGCCGCGGTCCAGGTGAACAACATCAACATTATCCGGGGAATGCTCGGCAAGCCGGGCTGCGGCATCCTGCAGATGAACGGCCAGCCCACCGCCGAGAACACCCGCGAATGCGGCGCGGACGGGGACCTGGCCGCCTTCCGGAACTGGTCCAACGACGCGCACGTCAAGGACCTTGCCCGGGTATGGAACATCGACCCGATGTCCATCCCGCACTACTCACCGCCCACGCACGTCATGCAGATGATGCGGTACGCGGAGGACGGCTCCATCCGCATGCTGTGGGTCAGCGGCACCAACCCGGCAGTCTCGCTGCCCGAACTGGCCCGCGTCCGCGGCATCCTGAAACAGGAGCGCCTGTTCCTGGTGGTGCAGGACATCTTCCTGTCTGAGACGGCCCAGCTGGCCGACGTCGTGCTCCCCGCCGCCACCTGGGGCGAAAAGACGGGCACCTTCACCAATGCCGACCGGACGGTCCACCTGTCCGAGAAGGCTGTGGACCCGCCCGGCGAAGCCCGGCCCGACCTGGATATCTTCGTCGATTACGCGCACCGGATGGGCTTGAAGGACAAGGACGGGCAGCCGCTGATCAAATGGCATGACCCGGAGTCCGCCTTCGAGGCGTGGAAGGAATGCTCCCGCGGCCGTCCCTGCGACTACACCGGCATCACCTACAGCAAGCTGCGCGGCGGCTCCGGCGTCCAGTGGCCGTGCAATGACGAGAACCCGGACGGCACCGAGCGCATTTACGCTGACGGCAAGTTCTGGGCACACCCGGAGTACTGCGAGACCTATGGCCGCGACTTGATCACCGGCGCGCCCGTGGACCCTTCCGAATACAAGGCGCTCAATCCGGAGGGCAAGGCCATCATCAAGGCCGCAGAGTATGTCCCGCCGCACGAGCTGCCCAGCCGGGACTTCCCCCTCCAGCTCATCACCGGCCGCACGCTCTACCAGTTCCACACCCGCACCAAGACGGGCCGAGCCCCCGAATTGCAGGCAGCGGCACCTGACGTGTGGGTGGAGCTGTCAGCGGACGACGCCGGCACGTACGGGATTGCCGAGGGGGACCTTGCGGAGGTGGAGACACCCCGTGGTTCCGTTCGTGCGCGCGTCCGGGTCAGCGGGATCCGGCCCGGGGTCCTGTTCCTGCCCTTCCATTACGGCTATTGGGACACCGAGGCCGGGCATGAGCCGGACGGGGCGGGCCGGGCAGCGAACGAGCTGACCATCACCGACTGGGACGCCGCATCCAAGCAGCCCATCTTCAAGACGGCGGCTGCCCGCATCACCTGGGTCGCCGGAGGAGAGGGGCCGTCGCCCGCGCCCACCACCACGGCGTCTGCGCCCGTTGGCGATTTCCCGCAGGAGGCCAGGACCAAGGGAATTGCCTCGGCCCTGTCCGACGAAGCCGGCAGCACCGAAGGAGGAATGCGATGAAGTTCGGGCTTGTCCTGAAGGAACTGCACCGCTCCGAAAACGACCTGGCGCACCACCTGCTGGTCATTTCGGAGCAGCACAAGGTGGACCACGAGATCTACCACCTGGCCCGGGACCTGGCACGCTGGTCGCAGCAGCACGTCCGCGACATCGCGGCGATCGCGGGAAGCTACGGGGAGGACCTTGATCCGGAGCCGCGCGGCGAGGCCGGGCTGATGGAGACCCTCCGGGAGAAGGGCAGCGAGATGGTGGGGCGGCGGCCCGAGACCGGGATGCTGCTGCTGCGCGACCTCCGGGAGCTTTACCTGCGGGCGTGCGGCGTATCCGCGGATTGGGAACTCCTGGCCCAGGCCGCCCAGGGCAAAAAGGACCAGGACCTGCTGGGCCTGGCGGAGAAGTGCCATCCCCAGACGATCCGGCAGATGAAATGGGCCAACGGCAAACTGAAGGAATCCGCCACGCAGGTACTGGTCAGCTGAGTCGGCGTGAACCGGACAGCTGGCTGATCCTCACGCTCCCCGGCCGGGGGCCTGGTGTCAGCCGGCGTCCCGGGCCTGCTGCAGGTGCGCCATGAGCTGCTGCAGCTGCTGCCCAGTCCACGGCAGGGCCTTGCTCAGTTCGGCACTGTTCCCGTTCCACATGGTGCGGGCCGCCACCTTGGTGTCCTCGCCGCTGTCGAAGCGGGAGCCGAGCTCATCCCAGCGCCGCGCCAGCTCCCTGGCCTCGGGGCTTGCGGCGGGGATCCGGCCGTCGACCTGGCGCAGGCCCTCCTCAACGAGGCCCACCCATTCGGTCCGGGATTCTTCCACTGCCCCCTGTCCCAACCGTGCGCGCCGCTCGTCGAGCTCCTGCCACTGGCGATGTTCAACCCCTTGGAAAGGTGGTGGTCGCGGGAAAATCCTGGTTCGAGGAACCGGGCCGCAGGATGCACCCTGCTATCCCTCACATTCCTTGCAGTACTTCTTGCCGTCCTTCTCCCGGGCGAGCTGGCTCCGGTGGTGGACCAGGAAGCAGGACATGCACGTGAATTCGTCCGCCTGCACCGGCACCACCTGGATGAGGAGTTCCTCGTTGGAGAGGTCGGCGCCGGGCAGCTCGAAGCTGTCCGCGAGGTCCGTCTCGTCCACGTCCGGGGTGGCTTCCCGGCGGCCGGACTTGTCGGACTTCAGCTCCTCCAGGGCGACGTTCGGCTCTTCCTCCGGAGTCACCCGCGGAGCGTCGTAGTCAACTGACATGTGGTGGTTCTCCTGTCGACTTTCTATCTGGTTGTCCGGGACTGGATTCTAGACTGCCGTCAGGTTTCCAGTCCTGAACAGAGCGACAACGCGGGGCGCCCCCAACAAATTCCCACATCCTGCAGTGATGGTTGTCCTGCCCTGATGGGTTGTCCCGGAGGGCAAGCGCCGCCTGGACCAGCGCGGCGTGGGTCAGGGCCTGGGGATAGTTTCCCAGGAAGGCCCCGGACGCCGGGTCCAGTTCTTCACTGAAGAGCCCCAGCGGGGACGCCAGTGCCAGCAGGGAGCAGAAGGTTTCACGTGCCTCCGTCCCCCTGCCCGTCACGGCGAGCGCCTGTACCAGCCAGAAAGAGCAGGGCAGGAAAGCGCCCTCGCCGCCCTGGAGTCCGTCCTGGCCCGGCGGATACCTGTACAGGAGGGGGCCGCCGGCGCCGAGTTCATCCCGGACCGCGTCCACCGTGCGGCGAACCACTTCCGCCGCCGGGTCCTCCAGCCCAATCAGCGGAAGGACCAGCAGGGCGGCGTCCAGGTCCGCCGACCCGTAGGTCCGGGTGTAGGTGCCCCGCGCCGGGTCGATGCCCTTGGCGCGGATCTCCGTGCCAAGACGAGCCAGCGCAGACTCCCAGCGGCGCCGCTGCCTGCGGCCCATGTGGTGCGAGGAACCGATCCGCAGCGCCCGGTCCAGGGCGAGCCAGGCCATGAGCTTGGAATGGACATGATGGGCGGCGTCGTCGCGGATCTCCCAAATTCCTGCATCCGGCACAGGCCAGTTGGCTGCAACCAAGTCGGCAAAGCCGCGCATGGCCCGCCAGGTTTCTGAATACAGGCGGTGGCCGCCCTGCACCAGCACCCACGCGGCGTCCAGGACCCAGCCATAACCGTCGAGTTGGTGCTGGCCTGCTGCTCCATTGCCCGTCCGCACCGGTACGCTTCCGGAGTACCCGGGCCAGGCCCGCAGCTCGCGCTCGCGGGGGACGGGAAGGCCCGACAGTGTCAGGAGCGCCGGAAGCCGGGGCCGCTGCAGCCGGCTGGCATGCAGCAGCCAGCCCAGGAAGTTCAAGGCTTCGTTCGCCTTGCCGGCATGCAGGAAGGCGGCTACGCCGATGCTGGCATCCCGCGGCCACGCAAACCGGTAGTCCCAGTTCCGCATCCCGCCGGGGTCCTCCGGCAGGGAGGTGGTTGGCGCGGCCACCGGAGCGCCCGAGGGAGAAAACGTGAGCATCCGAAGGGTCAGCAGGCTCCGCAGCACCTCCTCGCGGAACGGGATGCTGCTGTCCACCTCCGCAGCCCAGGCTTCCCACCGCCGCTCATCCGCGCGCACCAACTCCCACGCTGCCTCAGGATCCACGTGGATCAGGGGCTCGCCGTAGGCGATGGCAAGGACCAGCGTCACCGGATGCCCGGGATGCACCATCAGCAATTGTTCGTCGCCGTGCGGGAGCGGGCAGCCCTCGCTGGAGCCCAGCGACAGGGCCAGCGGGCCCCATTCATAGGCGATGTCTCTGCCCCGCCTACTGACCCTCGGCTCACGGTGCGTTTCGCCGAGCCGCGGAGTACAGCGGACGACGGCGGCTACCGGAGCCTGGTGCGCGGCGAGCCGCCGGACAAGGAGCGTAGCGGGCAGCAGGGCACCAGAAACTTCAGCCACCATGGCCTCGGTCAACGTCAGCCGGCCTCCGCGCGACGACCAGGTGGTTTCCACTGTGGCGGTGTTGCCGCGGTACCGGCGCCGCAGCAACTCTGCGGGCCCGACGGGACCGGCGAGGAAGTGGCCGGCTGCCGCTCCTCCCAGGAGGGCGCCGAAAACCGGTTCGCCGTCGAAGGTTGGGGCGCACATCCAGTCCAGCGATCCCGTGGACGACACCAGTGCGGCTGTCCGGGTATCACCCAGCAGGCCGTAGTCGGCAATGGGGGAAGGCTGCCAGGACCCAGCAGGGAAGGGCGCGACGGCGGCGTCTGTTCCAGCGACCGCCTCCGGCCCCGTCCCCGTCTCGGCGCCAGCCGCTGCCTCCTGCCCCGCCGGTGCCTGCTGCCCTGCCGTGGATGCGTGCTTCCACCCCCACGCGACGCTCACAGCGGCCTCAGTAAAAGCCCCAGCACGGCTCCGTATGCCACGTGCGCCAGGATGGCCACTGCCGGGGTTTGGATACCGTAGTTCAGGCCGAGGAGTCCTGGCGGTTCCAGCACGGCAGTACTGGCGGGCCCTGCGCGGGTGGAGGCCATCCTCGGGTGCACGCCGGGCAGCAGCGGCAGGATGACGGTCAGGGCAACTGCCACGTGCAGCAGGCCCAGCAGCGCGCCGATCCACCAGGTTGCCCTTCCCAGCAGGGCAAATGCCGCGGCATAGCCAAGGGCAAAGACCTGGCCCGCCGCGAGGTGGATGAAGAACCCGGCCACGCGTGCCCGGTCAGGGTCTGGCGTTACCAGGGTGCCAAGCACCAGCGGCAGGTCCAGCCGCGTCAGGCCGGCCATCTGTGCAGCGATCATGATGATCGTCAGAACCGCGGTGGCCAGGAGTCCGAAAAGGCCCCACCCTTGCCAGTCCATCTCAAGTCGCCCAACCTTGCGGCACTTGACCACCGCGGATGCCCGCTTCCACGCGGGACAGGCCGGCCCGGGACAGGGTTACGGGGCAGGAGAACAGCTCGCACTTGGACATGGAAGCCTCGCTCTAAAAACGAATATTTCGAATTTAGAACGCGGTCCCAGGCCTGTCAAGGACCTGCCTTTACTGCTCGATGCGTGAACGAAGGCCCGTGGTCATCTTGCAGATCTCGTCATGCTTGAGCCTGCTGGCGCAGGCGAGCTGGTAGTCATCAGGCAGACGCGACTTCCTCGCCAGGGCCAGGACTTGCGCGCGTTTCCGCTCGACGGCGGTCCGCGCGCTTTCTGCCGCCGCCACCTCTTCTGCAAGCCCGGCGAAGCGGCGCAGATGTTCCGCCGGGACTTGGCCTGACGGATACAACTCCTCCTGTCCCAGGACGGTGGCCGGTGCCGTCTGGCACAACCTCCTCCCGTAGGTAAACTGGTCTACCTATCAAAAGGAGAAGCTGCCATGCCCACCACAGACGCCCCGCCAGCCCGCAGACCCGCCCGTGAGCTGCTGCTGGAGGCCGCGGCGCGCCTGTTCTACGCGCGGGGTGTGGCCGCCACCGGCATCGACACCATCACCGCCGAGGCCGGGGTGGCGAAGAAGAGCCTCTACAACAACTTCTCCTCGAAAGCGGAGCTGTTGGCGGCCTACCTCGAAGCCCGGCACGAGGAATGGCTGGACCTGTACCGGAGCAGGCTGGAAGCGGCGGCAACTCCAGCGGACAGGGTGCTGGCGGTCTTTGATGCCTACCTGGACCACGCCAACTCCGCTTACCAGCACGGATTCCGCGGATGCGGGCTCCTCAACGCCGCGGCCGAACTGCCGGCGGGGAACCCTGGACGGCAGGCCGTGCGCAAGCATAAGGAAGAGGTCGAGGAACTGCTGGCACAACACCTGCGCGACCTGCTCCCGGACGATCCGAAACGCGCCGCGGGGCTGGCACCCCACCTCTCCTTCCTACTTGAAGGGGCCCTGGCGCGCGCCGGGCTGGAGGGCGGGGCCCAGCGGCTCCGGGAGGCCAGGCTGATCGCCGCGCAGATGCTGGCAGCTCAGTGACCGGCAACTCCGTGACCGGGAACCCGGTGGCAGCCAGCTCCATGACCGGCAGCTCCAACGTGCCTCTGTGGGGCGCCCTGTTCGTCGTCGCCGCCTCCGTCCTGTGGGGGACCACGGGAACCGCCGCCACCTTCGCTCCGGACGTTAGCCCGCTGGCCATCGGGGCCGTCGCGATGGGTGTGGGCGGACTGCTGCAGGCGGGGCTGGCAGGCCGCCCCATCAGGCTGCAGTGGCCCGGCATCCGGCAACGCTGGCGGCTGGTGCTGCTCGCGGCGGGGGCCGTTGCCGTCTATCCGCTGGCGTTCTACAGTTCCATGCACCTCTCCGGCGTGGCCGTGGGAACAGTCGTTTCCATCGGCTCGGCCCCGGTGGCGGCCGCGCTGATCGAACGGTTTGCCGACCGCAAGCCGCTGACCCGCCGCTGGTCCGCCGGCGCCGTCCTGGGCGTCGGCGGAGCAGCGCTGCTGTCCTTTGCCGGACGCGGCCCGGCAGGCTTTGGCGCTGCAGGAGCCGGTCCCGCAGCCGCCGTCGAGCCAACGGTCCAGTGGGCTTCGGCGGCCGGCATCCTCCTGGGCCGGGCGGCGGGCGCCACCTATGCGCTCTATTCGTGGGGTGCGCACCGTCTGATTGCCGGGGGCGTCACATCCCGGGCCGCCATGGGAAGCGTGTTCGGGCTCGGCGGCCTGCTGCTGATGCCTGTCCTGGCGCTTACCGGTGGACCGCTGCTCGGGTCGTGGACCAACTTCGGCGTGGGCGCGTACATGGCACTGGTCCCGATGTTCGCCGGGTACCTGCTGTTCGGGCGGGGGCTTGCGCAGGTCCGGGCCAGCACGGCCACCAGCATCTCCCTGCTCGAAACGGTGGTGGCAGCCGTCCTGGCTGTGCTGGTGGTGGGGGAGCGGCTTCCGGCACTTGGCTGGCTTGGCGCCGCCGTCGTACTCGGAAGCCTCTTCATCCTGACGGCCCCCACCCGGTCGCGGCAGCGGGCTGAATCAGCCGGTGGGCTGGTGCCGTCCGGTCCGGCCAGTGAAGGGGCGGTTCAGCAGGAGGCACGCGCCCAGCGCCAGCAGCAGGACACCGACCACGACGGCGACAACCTCCTGGCTGCCGACGCCCGCCGCGACGATCGCCAGGGCGAGCAGGCAAACAAGTGACCCGGCTATGAGCCCGGCGGGAATGCGGCGGGCGGGGTAACCGGAGAGCAGCTCCATGGCCAGATGGGGATCGTCCGCGATCAGTCCCAGCTCCAACTCCTTGAGCAGCCTCCGCTCTTCTTCGGACATTGGCATTGCATGCCCCTGGATTCCATGAGAAGCGGGTGTCGCTATTGACCGTAGGAGCGTTCCCCCGCTGAGTCAAGGGTCCCGGTTCCAGCCCCTTCCTGCCCGTCCAAGACGTCATATCGGAGCTCCGCGCCCAGCACCCGGACGCCTTGCGTGGGGACGTGCGGCGTCCGCTTTGCCGGTGGCATCAGGTGCTCCACCGGAACATGCTCGATCAGCTGGCAATGGTCGGCAATGAGCCTGCGGTGGCACCGCCACCAAACGGTTTCGCTGCACATGATCGCCGTCT
>JABFWC010000285.1 GCA_013362385.1 Pseudarthrobacter sp. | reverse complement strand
AGTTCGTCATCCCCTGCCATCGGACGCGCCCGCAGCAGCGCCTGGGCTTCCCAGATCAGCGACCACCGGCGGTAATACTCGGCGTACGAGTCCAGGGAACGCACCATCGCCCCGTTCTTGCCCTCGGGCCGCAGGTCGGCGTCCATCTGCAGGACCCGTTCGGCCATGATGGCGGGTTTGAGCGGCTGGGTCAGCAGGCTGGAGACCTTTGTGACGATCCGGGCCGCCTGTTCCTGCGCCTCCGCCTCGCTGTAGCCGGGGAGCGCCCGGTGGACATACATGACGTCGGCATCGGAGCCGTAC
Source organism: Pseudarthrobacter sp. (assembly GCA_013362385.1). Lineage (GTDB taxonomy): Bacteria > Actinomycetota > Actinomycetes > Actinomycetales > Micrococcaceae > Arthrobacter. The sequence goes on along the minus strand of JABFWC010000285.1, from coordinate 2,815 downwards.
CCGATTTCCCGTCCGCCCTGGCGACCCATCGCCACCACCAGCACTTTGGTCTTGAGCGGGCCGCCGGAGGACACAACGCCCTCCGCCACCCGGAGTGCACCCAGGACGGCTGCCCGGTCGGTGTCGGCCAGGGCGGCACCCACCTGGTCCTGGTCCAGCAACCCGGCCGAGTCGGCAACCGCTACCCGGAGGATCTCCCGGCGCCGGATCAGCCGGATGAGCCGCATGGCGCTCTCGGGATCGGAGTGCCGGGACATCTTCGAGGTGATTTCCTGCCACTGTGCCTCGAACGGCACGGGGACCAGGTCCTTGTCCTGCCCCAGCCAGGCGACGGATTCGGGCGATACTTCCAGCAGGTCGGCGATCAGCCGCGAGTTGGACAGCATGTGGCACAGCCGCTCGGCGGCGGCGTTTGAGTCGCGCAGCAGGCCCAGGTACCAGTGAGTGGCGCCCAGGGCTTCACTGACCCGGCGGAATGCGAGCAGCCCGGCGTCCGGGTCCACGCCTTCGGCGAGCCAGTCCAGCAGGATGGGCAGGAGCTGGCGCTGCAGGGCGGCCCTGCGGCTGACCCCGGCCGTGAGGGCTTCGATGTGGCGCATTGCCCCTTGCGGATCCCGGTACCCGAGCGCAGCGAGCCTCCCCTGGGCTGCTTCCGGCGAGAGCCTGGCGTCCTCGCTGCTGAGCCTGGCGGCACTGTTCAGCAGCGGGCGGTAGAAGATCCGTTCGTGCAGTTCCCGGACGGAGCGCTTGGTCTTCTGCCAGGTGGCAAGCAGCGCGTCCGGGTGGGGACGCTCATTGGAGAACGGGCCCAGCACGCCCTTGGCCAAAGCGCGCAGCGCGGGTTCTGCAACAGGCATCAGGTGGGTCCGGCGCAGCTGGAAAAGCTGGATCCTGTGCTCCAGGAGCCGGAGGTACCGGTACGCGTTGTCGAAGGCGGCGGCGTCGGAGCGGCCGATGTAGCCGCCTGCTGACAGCGCCGCGATCGCCGAGGTGGTGTCCCGGCGTCGGAGTGTTTCATCCGCCTTGCCATGCACCAGCTGTAGCAGCTGCACCGTGAACTCCACGTCCCGCAGGCCGCCCCGGCCAAGCTTGATCTGCCGCTGCTCTTCGGCAGGCGGGATGTGCTCCGTGACGCGGCGGCGCATGGCCTGCACGGACTCGACAAAGCCATCGCGGCCCGCCGAATTCCAGATCAGCGGCGCCACGGCCTCCTCATACTTCCGGCCCAGCTCCGCGTCGCCGGCGATGGTGCGGGCCTTGAGCAGGGCCTGGAACTCCCAGCTGTCGGCCCACCGCGCGTAATACATCTCGTGCGAGGCGAGGGTCCGGACCAGCGGGCCGGACTTGCCCTCGGGCCGGAGGTTGGCGTCCACCTCCCAGAGTCCCGGTTCCCGGGCCACGGACGAGATGGCCCGGGAGATGCCGCTCGCCAGGGCCGTGCCGATGGAATTGGCGTGTGCATCCTCAAGGCTGCCGGGGTCCACGACATAGATGACGTCGACGTCGGAAATGTAGTTCAGTTCGCGGGCTCCGCATTTGCCCATCCCGATCACGGTGAGGCCGACCTCCGCCACGTCCGCGGCGCCGTACTGCTCAGCCGCTTCCGCGCGCGACACCGCCAGTGCTGCCTCGATGGCGGCCCCCGCGAGGTCGGCCAGTTCCCCGCCGACCGACGGCATGAAGTCCAGCGGGTCCGCCGCGCACAGGTCCTTGACGGCGAGGTCCACGATGCCGCGCCGGTAGGCCGTGCGCAGGGCAACGTAGGCGTCGGCCCCGGTGGCGGAGGCAACCGGACGTGCCGCGCGCGGGTCCGCGCCGACGGACTTCAGGAGGGTTGCGCGCAGGGCGGCAGGGTCGGCCGGCAGGGGTTCGGGGCTGGCACGGACCTGGAAGGCTTCCAGGTGCTCGGGATGCCGGATCAGAAATTCCCCCAAAGCCTCCGAGGCACCAAGCACCCGGTACAGCGGTTCGCTGGTTTCGGGATCGGCCGCGACCAGGTCCCGCAGCTGCGGGTGCTTTTCGATCAGCCGGACGAGGGACTGCAGCGCCGTGTCCGGGCTCGCGGCCAGGTGCAGGCCGGCAAAGAGCCGGTCCTGGTCCAACCCTTCAAGCTCGCGCGCGGCCAGGAACCGTTCGCCTTTTTCAAGGTCGCTGAATCCGGCCGCGATGAGGCGGCGTGCCAGGCTCACGCCCGCCGCCTAGAGGATGCCGAGGTTGCGCTGCAGCTCGTAGGGCGTCACCTGCAGCCGGTAGTCCTGCCATTCGGCGCGCTTGTTGCGCAGGAAGTGCTCATAGACCTGCTCGCCGAGGATCTGCGGCATCAGTTCGGAGTCTTCCATGGAGCGGATGGCGTCGTGCAGGCTCGCGGGCAGCGGGTCGTGGCCCATGGCGCGGCGTTCGGCCGAGCTCAGCGACCAGACGTCGTCCTCCGCTGCCGCCGGAAGGTCGTAGCCTTCCTCGATGCCCTTCAGGCCTGCGCCGAGCAGGACGGCGTAGGCGAGGTACGGGTTGGCCGCCGAGTCGATGCCGCGGTACTCGATCCGCGCCGACTGGCCCTTGCCAGGCTTGTACAGCGGCACACGGACCAGCGCTGAACGGTTGTTGTGCCCCCAGCTCAGGTAGCTGGGTGCCTCGCCGCCGCCCCAGAGCCGCTTGTAGGAATTGACGAACTGGTTGGTGACGGCCGTGAACTCGGGGGCGTGCTTGAGGATGCCGGCGATGAACTGGCGGGCGGTTTTGGACAGCTGGTATTCCGCGCCGGCTTCAAAGAACGCGTTGCTGTCGCCTTCGAACAGTGAGAAGTGGGTGTGCATGC
>JABFWC010000247.1 GCA_013362385.1 Pseudarthrobacter sp. | reverse complement strand
ACAACCGGAGCCTCCAACCTGGGACAACTCTGCCCCAAGCACCACCGCCTCAAACACAACAGCGGCTGGACCCCCACCGCCGCCACCACAAACGAACCACCCGGCTGGACCTCACCCACCGGCCGCCACTACCAAGCCGAACAACCCGACCCCGAACCAACACCGTGGCCGCCCGACGCACTGCGGATGGGTTGGCCTGGAAGAGTGCCGGTGTGGCTGGACCCGCCGCCTGAAGAGCCGCCCGGCGACAACCTGATCGACACTGATCACCTCTGCCCCGCAGATCCACTGTGGGAAGACTTCTACGAACTGCCCTTCGCGTTGCCACCCGATCCGCAGTCGGAGTGGCAGTTGCTGCTGCCGCTGCCGCTGCCGTGACGGCAGCAGGGCGGGCCCGAACAGAACACCCCTACCCCAACCCCACGGCCTTGCCGAAGAGGCTGAACCCGACGAAGGCCACGATGTCCAGCAGGGCGTGCGCGATGACCAGCGGCATGACGCGCTTGGTGCGGGTGTAGATCCACGCGAAGATGACCCCCATGACCGCGTTGCCGATAAAAGGCCCGAAGCCCTGGTACAGGTGGTAGCTTCCGCGCAGCAGCGAGCTCACGGCGATGGCCAGCGGTGTACTCCAGCCGAACTTGCCGAAGCGGTCCAGGAGGTAACCCACCACGATGACTTCCTCCACGATCCCGTGCCGGATGGCGGACAGGACCAGGACAGGGACCGTCCACCAGTAGGCATCCAGGCCGCTGGGAATGATGGCGGTGGTAATACCCAGCGCCCGGCCTGCGGCATACAGCCCCAAGGACGGGATACCGATCGAGGCCGCCAGCCCCAGCCCTTGCAGCGCGTCCTTCCCGGGCCGGGCGAAATCGAACCCAAGCTTCCGGAATGCAGAACCCGGGCCCGCGGCATCGCCAGGGGCAACCTGGCGGTGGTCCGTCAGGAAATAGAGGACCAGCATAACGGGCACCAGGGCGAAGACGATGTCCAGCAGCTGGTAGGTCAGGTCGAAGTACTCCCGTGTGCTCTGCGACCGGTTCAGCGTGGACGTGCCCTGGGCCAGCGGCGCCCGGGTCATCTTATCGAGCAGTTGAACCACGGAATAAACGGCGGACTGGCCCAGGGACAGGCCCAGGACAATCCAGACTTCGAGCCGCATACGACGGCGGGCGGGAACCAGCATGATCCCATCTTGCCTGCAGTTTCTGGATCCGGCCTGATGGAACTGGACCTGCTGCCCTGATGGAAGCCGCATGATGGAACTGCCAGGCCCGCCGGATTCCGCCGCATCAGGCGGGGGCGACGATCACTTTCGTCCCGTTGGCTTCGAACGCCGCCTTGTCGCGGGGCGAAATGCCGGAGTCGGTGATGAGCCGGGTGAAGTTGTAGCCGTCCATGGTGGCGAAAGCCCGGACACCCACCTTGGACGAATCGGCGATCACGTAGGACACCCGGGCGCGGCTGGCCAGCAGGGCGTTGACCGAGGCCTCGCCTTCCCCGGTGTTGGTGGGGCCCACTTCGGGATCGATCCCATTCACCCCGATGAACGCGATATCCAGCACCACCTTCTGCATGATGATGTCGGTATACGGGCCGACCAGTTCATAGGACCGCGGATTAAGGATGCCGCCGGTCACCATGACTTTGATGTTGGGCCGCACCGCCAACTGCCCTGCGATGTTGATGGCATTGGTGACCACGGTGAGGGTGGGCTGGTTGGAGGGGGCGTTGAGGTCCTCCCGGGTAGCCAGGATCTGCGCGAGCGCGGTGCTGGTGGTGCCACCGCAGAGGCCAATGACGGCGCCCGGCCTGATCAGGGCCGAGGCGCACTGGGCAATCTGTTCCTTCGCTTCGGCGTGGTCATCCCGGTTGTAGCGTCCGGGCAGGTCGTAGGCCAGGGCTCCCGTCGTTGCCCCGCCGCGGGTGCGGGTGAGCAGGCGGCGCTTGGCGAGGCTGTCCAAATCCCGGCGCGCAGTGGCCGGCGAGACGTTGAGCGTGCTGACGATCTCGTCCACCTCCACCTGGCCGGTCCTCGCCAGCAGGTCGAGAATCGCTGTGAGCCGGTCGGTGCGCGTCATGCCAAGGGGCCTTTCGGTAAGTCCAGCCACCACCTCGGATGACGTTTACTGATTATAACCCAGGGGAAACAATCAATTTCCGTCAAACGCTGGCGAAGCTGCTACCGCGCCCGGACACCTGCCCGCCACACAGCGTACGTCAGTGGCATCCCCGGCCGGTAAGCCAGATGCGTCGCCGACGGCGCGTTCAGCAAGTGCAGGTCGGCCCGGTGTCCGACGGCGACGGACCCCACGGCGCGTTCGCCGTCGGCATCCCGGCCGGTCTCCCGGTGCAATGCGAGGGCGCCGCCATAGGTGGCGGCCCGGACGGCCTCGTGCACGCTGAGGTGCATCTGGAGCACCGCCGTGGTGACGCAGAAGGCCATGGAACTGGTGTAGGACGTCCCCGGATTGCAGTTGGAGGCGAGCGCCACCTGCACGCCGGCATCCAGGAGCGCGCGGGCCGGCGCCAGCGGCTGGCGGGTGGAGAGGTCGCAGGCCGGGAGGCAGGTGGCCACCGTCCCCCGCTCCCCCGTTCCCGTGGCAGGGTCCCAGCCGGACCAGGAGGCCGCCAGGGCCTTCACGTCCTGGCCGCCAAGGTAGTTCACGTGGTCCACGCTCGCGGCGCCCAGTTCCACGGCCAACTGCACGCCGGGACCCTCGCCCAACTGGTTGCCGTGCACCCGGAGGCCAAGACCGGCATCCCGGCACGCGAGCAGCACCCGGCGGGACTGTTCTGCAGTGAAGGCGCCTTCCTCGCAGAAAACGTCGGCCCACTGCACGTACGGGCGGACGGCGGCGAGCATGGGTCCGCACACAAGGGCGGTGTAGGCGTCGGCGTCATGCCCGGCGGGAACCAGGTGCGCGCCCAGGAAAGTCACCTCGTCTGCAACGGTGGAAGCGATGCGGGCACTGCGGGCCTCGTGTTCCACGTCCAGGCCGTAGCCGGTCTTGGTTTCCAGGTAGGTCGTACCCTGCGAGACAGCCTCGGCCACCCTGCCCAGCGCCAACCGGGTGAGGTCATAATCCCCCGTTGCCCTGGTGGCTTGCATGGTCACGGC
>JABFWC010000413.1 GCA_013362385.1 Pseudarthrobacter sp. | reverse complement strand
GGGACCCCGCACCGGTGCGGGGTCCCGTTCTCACGCGTTGTGCCTTATTACTCCGACGCGTTCTCGCGCATCCACAGGTTCTGGCCGTCACCCTTCATCGGGGTGAGCGCCGTGGGCTTCCAAGCCACCTTGTCCACGACCAGGACGACGCCGCGATCCTCGCCGTGATGGGCCTCGCCCGGCTCGGCTACCCCACGGTCCCAGTCCCCGACACCCACCGGCCGGCACTGGAAGCGGTGCGCCGGCCTGACCTCATCCCGGCAGCCATTTCAAGGAATTGAACGGGTGGTCCGAGGTCGACCCGTTGAAGCCGTTCACCACTACTACCAGCGCATTGGCACCGAGAGTTGAGCTGCACGCCTGGCAGGGCGCTGTGCTGTGGGGTTCAGGACGAGGTTTCCCAGTACCGCCAGCCGACCGAATCGACGGGAAGGACAGCGGTCCCCGTGGCCAGGACTTCCGTCGTGCAGTTGGCCCTGTCGCGGGTCTTCTCCCAGTCGACCTTGTATCCCCACGAGCCGTACCACGCGTTCCCGTATTTGTGCGCCGAGATGTTGTGCGTGTAGGTGTGCCCGACGGTCACGGCGACGGATTTGGTGATGCTGCCGCTCACGGAAAGCTTGGCGGAGGCGATGACGTCCGAGACGGACACCTCGGCCGTCGAGGAAATGGTGGCCGACACGGTCGACGCCTTGGTCACGCTCACTGAGATGGTGCCGCCGGGGCCGTCCTTGAACTTGTTCGGACTGCCGAGGAAGTACGAGGAATGCCCGGTGATGCCGACACCGATGTCCGGCGGGCACGACCGGGGGGCAGCCACAGCTGTTCCGGTCCCGACGATGGCCGTGAGTGCAACGGTGGATGAAAGCGCCGTCGCCAGACCAACTATCTTGCGCATTATCGCTCTTTCTCTCAATGCGCCCTCCCTGGGTGCATTGGAAACCTAGAGGCGGAACCATGCGCATGACAAGACAAGTCTGCGAAATTTGAGGTTTTCCTGAGGTGATTCCCTCCTTCCTGCCGGGAGGGAGAATTTAGGGGGAATTACTCATGACGTTCCGTCACCATCGTCGCTCATTCCCTCACGAAGCAGCACCCTCTGGGTCAGCACCGCCGGCACGGGGTGACCGTGCAGGTCGTGACCGACCTGGCTGGACAACTGCTGTGGATCTCCCTCGCGCCAGCTCATGGTGTGCCTGAGGTGTGAAATGGGCTGGTTGGCGAGGGCGGTGACGTGGCAGAGCCGCAGCTCGCGCCCACGGCATCGTCCAAGCCTGCCCGGCCCGGCTTCACGAGCCAGGCCACGAACACGTGGGTGCCGCGCCGGAATCGGTACGGATCAGCGTCTGTCGTCTACGGATCAGCGTCTGTCGTCCGCGCCGGCACGCTGAGCCAAGGCGAGTTGGGCGGCGGCGTTGCTTCCCGCGTTGCCGGGGCCGCAGCAGAGGCGGCGACCGGATCTCCGCTGCCGCCCCTGCCATGGTCGACGAAGGCCATCAAGGGGTGGTGTCCGAAGGTCTTCTCTTAGGTCGCGGCGGCGTCCTGATTCTCGGAATGGCCTGGTACGAGCACCCGTCGATGTCCACGATCACGTGTCCGCCGGCGTCGGGAACCGCCTGCCCTGCCGGCCTTCGGACGTGTTCGCGGACGTGGGCCCGTGCGGTGCCGATCGCCGCCAGGGCCCTTGGCCTGCTACCGGTATCGCCGTTCTCTGCGCGTAGATTGGTGCCGAACGGTCTCGACGTCACCACATTTCGCCCGGGTCCTCCACCTGCTCCGCGTTCGCCTGGCGTTACCCGTTGTTCGGGTAACGGAATCCCCAGAGCCGCATCACGGTTGAGCATCCTTTTGCCGCCAGGTCTGGCAAGTGATCGCCGAGCCGTTGAAGACTCCATGCTCAGGGGGTTACGCCCCTGTGTTCGACTGACGATTCAGGCCGCCACAGCGGCATATGTGGGCCGGTCACCGCCGGTTGAGAGGGGTCTCCGCCATGACGGCGCCATTGCATGACACGGCCGCTGAGGTGGCCCCGACCGCGCCGGTCGATCCTGCGGAGTCGGGTGCCGGGAAGGTCGAGGGCCGGTCCCTGAAGCAGATCGCCTGGCACCGTCTGAAACAGGACAAGGTGGCGCTCGCCGGCGGTTTCACCGTCCTCTTCCTGGTGCTGGTCGCGATCTTCGCTCCGCCGATCGTCTCCCTGCTCGGCCACCCGCCGAACGAGTTCCACCAGGAGCAGTTGGACGAACTGACCAACCTCCCCAAGGGTGCCTGGGGCGGGGTGAGCGGTGACTTCCTCTTCGGTGTCGAACCCAACAAGGGCCGCGACATCTTCAGTCGCATCGTCTACGGCGCCCGCATCTCCCTGCTCGTCGCGTTCCTTGCGGCTGTGGTGGCGGTGGTGTTCGGCACGCTGTTCGGCATCATGGCGGGCTATTTCGGTGGCTGGGTCGACTCCCTGATCAGCCGCGTCATGGACCTGCTCCTGTCCTTCCCGCAACTGCTGTTCATCATCTCCCTCGTCTCGGTGTTGCCCGACGACCTGCTGGGCCTGACCGGCACGGGCGTGCGCATCGCCGTGCTCGTCCTCGTCATCGGCTTCTTCGGCTGGCCGTACGTCGGCCGTATCGTCCGCGGGCAGACACTCAGCCTCCGGGAACGCGAGTACATCGAGGCCGCGCGGAGCCTGGGCGGCGGCAGCCGGCACATCCTCTTCAAGGAGCTGCTGCCCAACCTGGTCGCGCCGATCCTGGTCTACGCAACCTTGATGATCCCCACCAACATCCTCACCGAGGCGGCCCTCAGCTTCCTCGGTGCCGGTGTCCGGCCGCCCACCGCCTCCTGGGGAGGCATGCTGCGCGATGCCCTGGAGACCTACGAGCACGACCCTATGTTCATGGTCTTCCCGGGTGTGACGATCTTCATCACCGTCCTCGCTTTCAACCTCTTCGGGGATGGCCTGCGTGACGCGCTGGACCCCAAGGGGACCCGCTGACCCACGACTTGCCCCTGCCGCACTGTCAGGTGGCTCTTCTCCATGGTTCTCCGGCTCTCAGGGCCGGGACCGCGAATCTCGGAGGTTACGAGAAAATGCCCACAGGTTTCCCGAAGCGGCGGCTCGCTGCTGGCGCGGCCCTCGTTGT
>JABFWC010000359.1 GCA_013362385.1 Pseudarthrobacter sp. | reverse complement strand
GAAGATGATGGTGCGGCCGCGGCCGCTGGCCTGCAGGATGCGGGCCACCACCTCGGTCTTGTCCATGCTGTGCGCACGGTAGATCAGCTGCCGGATGTCCCGCTTGGTCAGGCCCTCGTCCTCCGGATCGGCGGCGCGGATGTGCGTGGGCTGGGTCATGTAGCGCCGCGCCATGGCAATGACGGGACCGGGCATGGTGGCGGAGAACAGGAGCGTCTGCCGGACGGCGGGAGTCGCCGCGATGAGGGTCTCGACGTCCGGCAGGAAGCCGAGGTCCAGCATTTCGTCGGCTTCGTCCAGCACGACGATCTTGACGTTCTTAAGGCTCAGGTGCTTCTGCTTGTAGAGGTCGATCAGGCGGCCGGGGGTGCCGACGACGACCTCGACGCCCTGTTTGAGGGCCTCCACCTGGGGCTCGTAGGCACGTCCGCCGTAGATGGTGGCGATCCGCGCGTTGCGCTTGCGCGATGCCGTCTGCAGGTCGTTGGCCACCTGCACGGCCAGTTCGCGGGTGGGCACCACGACCAGGGCCTGCGGGGCGCCGGGCACGGCCAACTTCGCGTAGCCGGGGTCATCCTGGCCGATGACCCGCTGCAGCGCCGGGATACCGAAGCCCAGGGTCTTGCCGGTGCCGGTCTTTGCCTGGCCGATGATGTCGTGCCCGGACAGTGCCACGGGAAGCGTCATCGCCTGGATGGGGAAGGGGTGGGTGATGCCGGCGTCGGCCAGGGACTCGACGATGTCCGCACGGACGTTGTAGTCGGCGAAGGATTTTTCGGCGATCTCGTGCGGTGTCTCGTCCGAGATGATGGTTTCTTCCGGCTCGATGGTCTCCGTGCCGGACGCGTCGGTCAGAAGCTGGTGGGTATGCAATTCACTCACAGGGAGTTTCCTTATTCATTTGGGCAATGGCGCTGCCTGCTCGACGGGCCGGCCGGGGCTGGCCGTTCCGGAGCACGCTCGGGCGCGCACGCAATTCCAGTGGAAGCCGATCGCGGGCTATCTAAATGCTGGCACTGGTGACCAGCGGGTGAATCTCAAGATCGCGTAGGGGCGGGCTTGTTGGTTTCAAAACATGGAAATCAACGACCGGGCATCCGTTTCTACGTCTTCAGTCTAGCCGCAAGGGGCGGAAAACACGGTTTCGGCCCGTTATGCCCGCACGCCGGCAGCTCAGGGAACCAGCTCGAAGTGGACCTCCCGGGCGGCGATGTCCGAGGACAATAGGCGGACCCGGACCTTGGTCCCTGACTCCAATTCACCGGCGCAGCGGGCAGTCACTGCAGGTTCTGCCACCTGGATGATCCCCGAACTGCCGTTGCCATTTCCGTTCTTGCCGTTGCCGTTCCCGTTCTTGCCGTTTCCGTTTTGGGGCTTGGAACCGGAGATCACGATGGCATCGAACTCCTGGCCGATGTGGTTCACCAGGAGCGCCGCCTCCACCGTGTCCAGGGCCATGCGCTCCATCCGGGACGCCAGCTGGTCCGAACCGGCCATGATCCCGGGCAGCAGCGGAAGTGCTTCACGGGCCCAGCCGGGCACATCCCCGCCGTTGCTCAACGCCTCGCAGATCACCAGTACGAAGCGGTCCACCAGGCGGCGCAGCGGGGCGGTGGTGTGGGCATAGGCGGCACCGATGGCGGACTGCGCGGCGTCCTCCGGGACTGTCCCGTCGAAGGCGGTGTAGGAGGCGCCCCGGAACAGCATGCCGGCCGAGTGCATGATGGCCAGCTGGCGCGGGTCCCTCGGGTCCAGCGACCGCAGGTATTCGCCGTAGCTCATTTCCCCGTCCCACGGCCTGCCGAGCACCTCGGTCTGCAGGCGGAAATGCTGCAGTGACCGTTCGTCGGGCGCGGGCATGGTGCGCAGGATGCCCACTTTGCCGGCGAGCATCATCTGCGCGGCGGCCATGCCGGTCATCAGCGAAATCTGCGCGTTCCAGTCCTCCACGGGAAGCTGCGGAACGGCATCAATCCGGAAGCCGCCGTCGGGCAGCTGGACGATCTCCTGCTCAGGCATGTTCAGGCTGGCGCCGTTGCGCGCCCGCTCCAACTGCACCCGCTTAAGGCCGACCTCCCGGAGAAGCTGCAGTACGGGGTGGGCGCTGCCGTCATCAAGGGCCGCCTGGGCACCTTTGTAGCTGAGCTTGTCGCGGCTGCGGACGCGCGCCCGCCGGACGTTGACCGAGGAGACTTCGGCGTCGCCGTCGAGCATGAAGTTCCAGACGAAAGCGGAGCATTCCTGGCCGGGCAGCAGGCTCCCGGCGCCCTCGCTGATGACCTCCGGGTGCAGCGGGATGCGGCCGTCAGGCGCATAGAACGTCTGGCCGCGTCGGCGCGTCTCGGCATCCAGAGGACCTCCCGGCGCCACGAATGCCGGCACATCGGCGATGGCGTACAAGACCCGGTAGCCGGCACCCTCCTGCTCGATGAACACCGCCTGGTCGAGGTCCGTGGACGAGGCCGGGTCTATGGTGACGAATTCGACGCCGGTCAGGTCGTAGGAGGGCAGCTTCAGCGATGCCACTGCCGCTTCGGCGTCCGCCACCGCTTCAGCCGGGTACGGCCCGGGCAGTTCCAGTTCCGTCCGCAGCGCACCCAACGCCGCCTCAAGGGCATTCTTGTGGTCGTGGACGTTGGGGGCCAGCCGATGGTGTGACACAAAACTCAGCGTATCCCCAAGTGCGCCGATAGCGCAGGGTCAGGACCCGGCGGCGTCCAGCGCGTCGAGCAGGGCGGCTGCGGCTGCGGCCGGATCGGCTGCCTCCGTGATGGCTCGGACCACAACGATCCTGCGTGCCCCGGCTTCGGCCACCTGATGCACATTGCCGTGGTCGATGCCGCCGATGGCGAACCACGGCACGGTGTCCCCGGCCGCACGGGACGCTTCGGCGGCGTACTTGACCAGTTCAGGGCCGACGGCGGTCCGGCCGGGTTTGGTGGGGGTGGCCCAGACCGGGCCAACACAGAAGTAGTCCAGGCCGGAGGGGCCGGCGGCAGCTGCGAGTGCGGCATCCACCTGTTCGGGGGTGTGGCTGGACAGTCCGATGGCGGCATTGCCGTTGACCAGGGTGCGGGCGGCGGCCAGCGGCAGGTCCTTCTGGCCGATGTGGAACACCGGCGCCCCGGACAACACGGCGATGTCTGCCCGGTCGTTCACTGCCCACAGCCGGCCGTGGCGCAGCGCCGTCTCCTTCAGCACCGCCAGCAGGTCCAGTTCCTCCGCCGCCTCGATGGCCTTGTCGCGCAGCTGGATGATGTCGACACCACCGGCGAAGGCGGAGTCCACGAACTCCGCGAAGTCGCCGCGGTCCCGGCGCGCATCCGTGCAGAGGTACAGCCGGGCGGCATCAAGGGAAGGAATTAACGAGGGGGACTGATTCATGCCTGCAAGCCTAGTTCCTCTAAACTGGGCAGGTACTGCGGGAGCCCGTGGCAGCTGTCATAAAGCGCCGGGCTGAGAGGGCGTCGGAGCCGACCGCTTGACCTGATCCGGTTAATGCCGGCGTAGGGAAGGAAACAGACAGATGGGCAGCCCCCTCAACAGTTCTCCCAGGTCCGCGGATCCCCCCATCCAGGCCGACGTGGCCGTGATCGGCGGGGGTGTGGTGGGACACGGCATCGCCTGGGAGGCGCAGCGTTCCGGACGTTCCGTGGTGCTGGTCGACGACGCGCCCGGATCCGGCGCCAGCTGGGCCGCGGCAGGCATGCTGGCCCCGGTCAGCGAGCTGCATTACCAGGAGGAGGACCTCCTGGAACTCATGCTTGAGTCATCATCCCTGTGGCCAGGCTTTGCCGCCGGCGTTGCCGCGGCATCAGGATCGGATTCCGGATACCTGACGACGCCGACCCTCGCCGTAGGTGCCGACGCCGCCGACCGCGCCGCCCTGATGGACCTTCGCGCCGTGCAGCAGGCCAACGGGCTGGCGGTGGAACCCCTCACCGTGCGGGAGGCCCGCCGGCGCGAACCCCTGCTCAGCCCCGGCATCGCCTGCGCCCTCGACACCCCCGCCGACCACCAAGTGGATCCCCGGCGGCTGGTCGCGTCCCTCCGGCTGGCCCTTGCAGGTGCCGCTGCCAGGACCCCCGGGCTGGCGGTTGACGGTGCTGTGGAGGGCTACTCCATCCCGGACCGTGCCGCCGGTCTGCTCCGGGAGGGCGGAGCCGTGGCCGGTGTCCTCCTTGCCGGCGGCGGCCGCATCAGGGCCACCGAGACCGTGGTGGCCAACGGCCTGCGGGCCGGGGAACTGGGCGGGCTGCCTGAGGGACTGCGGCTGCCCCTGCGTCCGGTGCACGGGGACATCCTCCGCCTTGCCGTCCCGCAGCATCTCCGGCCACTGGTGACCGCCACGGTGCGGGGCATGGTCCACGGGATCCCCGTGTACATCGTGCCCCGCCAGGACGGCACGGTGGTGATCGGAGCCACCCAGCGCGAGGACGCCCTCTCCGATGCGGTCAGCGCCGGCGGCGTCTACCAGCTGCTCCGCGACGCCCAGGCCCTGGTGCCGGCCGTCGCCGAACTCGAACTGCTGGAATGCACTGCCCGGGCCCGCCCCGGAACACCCGACAACGGCCCACTGCTGGGCCGGGTGCCACTGCCCGCCGGAGCCGGCGGCCACATTCCCGGCCTGATCATCGCCACCGGCTTCTTCCGCCACGGCGTCCTGCTTACCCCCGCGGCAGCGGCCATCTGCAGGGACTTGCTGGACGGCAAGGCCGATCCCCGCTGGTCGGCCTTCCGCCCGGACCGGTTTTCCCGGCCGGTGACGGCGGCCGGCACGCACACCAAGGAGACAGCATGAACATCACCCTCAACGGAAACCCGCACACGGTGGCTGACGGCGCATCCATCACCGTGCTCGTCAGCCAGGTCACCGGGCGTCCGCTCGCCGCCGACGGCCAGGCGACCGATGGCAGGAAGCTGGGCGTCGCCGTCGCCCATAACGCCCAGGTGGTGCCGCGCAGCCAATGGTTCGCCACTGCGCTCGCCGACGGCGACGAGATCGAACTAGTCACGGCAGTACAGGGAGGCTGAAACCATGACTGAAACCAGCACCATCAACACCGCCGGGCAGGCGGCTGCGGGCGACGCCCTGGTGATCGACGGCGTCGAACTGGCGTCGCGCCTGATCATGGGCACCGGTGGCGCGCCCAGCCTGGACGGCCTCGGCGCCGCGCTCCTGGCGTCGGGAACGGCATTGACAACGGTCGCGATGCGCCGCTACTCCACCGCGGAAACCGGCTCGCTGTTCCAGCTCCTGGTGGACCACGGCATCCGGGTGCTGCCCAACACGGCGGGCTGCTTCACTGCCCGGGACGCGGTCCTCACCGCCGAGCTGGCCAGGGAGGCCCTGGAGACCGACTGGGTGAAGCTGGAGGTCATCGCCGACGAACAGACCCTCCTGCCGGACGCCGTTGAACTTGTGGACGCCACGGAGCAGCTGGTCAACCGCGGCTTCAAGGTCTTCGCCTACACGAACGACGACCCCGTGCTTGCGCTGCGGCTGGAAAACCTCGGCGCCACCGCGGTGATGCCGCTGGGCGCGCCGATTGGCACCGGCCTGGGAATCCTCAACCCCCACAACATCGAGCTCATCGTGTCCCGCGCCTCCGTGCCGGTGGTGCTGGACGCCGGCATCGGCACCGCCTCCGATGCCGCCCTTGCCATGGAACTGGGCTGCGACGCCGTATTGCTGGCCACGGCCGTGACCCGGGCGCAAAACCCTGCGCTCATGGGTAAGGCCTTCAAGCACGCAGTGATCGCCGGCCGGATGGCAAAGGCCGCCGGCCGCATCCCGCGCCGGGAGCACGCCCTTGCATCCTCGGCAATGGAAGGCAGGGCCGAGTTCCTCTGAGCCCGTGCGTTAACAGGCTGTGGCCACCACCCGGGCGGGTGGTGGCCACAGCCTGTTAAGGCGGAATGTCCTCAGCGCCGAAGGATAAGTGTCAGCCGCTCCATGTCGTGCCGTGCACGGGTGCGGCCAAGATAGGCAACGGCGCCGATGGAAGCCGCCGTCCCAAGCACGACCGGCAGGACCCACGGCAGCCAGGTCACGCCCGGGAGGTAGCCGAATCCCGCAGCCATCAGGATGATCCAGGACAACGCGGCAACGCCTGCTCCGACGCCGGCAGCAAGTCCGGCGCCATACTTGGCGTGCCGTTTGTCATTGGCCCAGACGATGAAGCCCGCGGCGACGGTGGCCAGCACCACAATGGTCAGCGAAAGCATGAGTCCCCCTGATGTCCGAAGGCCTGGCTAGAACTGGCCGAAGCCTACGCGCCGGACCTCTTCAGCGCCGATTTCCACGTACGCGAGGGCGTTTCCCGGAACTATGATCAGGCGTCCTTTGTCATCCTTCAGCCGCAGTTCGTTTCCTTCGTTGATTGCTTCGCCGACCACCTTGGCCACCGTCTCCGCATCCTGCGCCGATTCCAGCACGATTTCCCGGCCCACGTTCTGAACGCCGATCTTAATTTCCAAAGGGGGCCTCCCAGCCAGTAAATTCGGTTGATGATGTCTTATTTGTAGTCTAGGACTCTTTGGGGAAGCGAGAGATTCCGCGCCAAGCTAAACGGTAGATGAGGTCGCTGGCCACATCGAGGTCCAGGTTGCCGTCGGTTTCCAGCCAGTAGCGGGCGCTGACCTGCGCCATTCCGGCGAGGCCGCGGCCCAGGAGCTCAGCTTCAATGTGGGGAAGCTTGGTGTCCTCGGCGATGACCCGGGCGATGGCCTCGGCGAACGTCCGGTTGAACGTTTCCAGCCGCGAGCTGACGTCGGGATCGTTGATCAGGTCTGATTCGAACACGAGCCGGTGCGCCTGGTCGTCGCTGGCAATGAAGCGGAAGTAGGCGCGCATGACGGCTTGGACGCGTTCATCGTTGTCAGTGGTGGAGTTCAATGCGCCCAGCATCAGCTCGGTCAGCGAGGCGAGGTGGCTTTCCAGCAGTGCAAGGTACAGCTCGCGCTTGGACGGGAAGTGCTGGTACAGCACGGGCTTGCTGACGTGCGCCGTCTCCGCGATCTCGTCCATCGCGGCGCCGTGGTAACCGTTGGCCACGAAGACCTCCTGCGCGGCCGACAGAAGCTGCGCGCGCCGCTCGTCCCGGGGGAGCCGGGCGGACCGTTGGCCTGCGGGGCGGGAGGGAGCTTGCGGTTCGGCGGCGGGCGGGCGGTCAGCCCGTGCTTCAGGGACCACAGTTTTCCTTCTTTCCATTGCAGTTACCTTTACTTTACTGCGGGGTAATATGACCCGGCGGTATCCCGGGGCATACATTGAAGTATGGCTTCATCCTTCACCGCAAATGTTTCAACCCTGTCCCTGGGTCCGTTGGTGGAACCCGCCGGGGAGCTTAGCCCGGAAGAGGTTGAACGGTATTCGCGGCACCTGATCATCCCCGAAATCGGCGCGCTCGGCCAACGGCGGCTCAAGAACGCCAAAGTCCTGGTCATTGGCGCCGGCGGACTGGGTTCGCCAGCGCTCTTGTACCTCGCCGCCGCAGGAGTGGGCACGCTCGGGATCATCGACGACGACGCCGTCGACCTGAGCAACCTGCAGCGCCAGGTCATCCATGGCGTCAGCGACGTCGGCCGGCCCAAGACCGAATCTGCCCGCGACGCGATCGCGGCGCTGAACCCGCTGGTGGACGTCCGGCTGCACAACGTCCGGCTGGATGCGTCCAACGCCCTGGACCTGTTCGCAGGTTACGACCTGATCCTCGACGGCGCCGATAACTTCGCCACGCGGTACCTGGTGAACGACGCCGCTGCCATCCTCGGCAAACCCTACGTCTGGGGCTCCATCTTCCGCTTCGACGGCCAGGTCAGCGTGTTCTGGGAGAAGCACGGGCCCACGTACCGCGACCTCTACCCCGAGGCCCCGCCCGCCGGGTCCGTGCCTTCGTGCGGCGAGGGCGGCGTGTTCGGGATGCTGTGCGCGGCGGTCGGATCGCTGATGGTGACCGAAGCCGTGAAGCTGATTACCGGCGTCGGCCGTTCCCTGCTGGGCCGGGTGGCACTGTACGACGCGCTCGGCGGCAGCTGGCGTGAGATCCGCGTGTCCAAGGACCCCGCCGCACAGCCCATCACGGAACTGACGGATTACGAGGCGTTCTGCGGGATCGCCCCGGAGTCCGGTGCGGACAAGGAACACACCGTGACCGCCACGCAGCTGGCGACAATGCTGGCGTCACGGAAAGCCGGGCTGAAGGACTTTGAACTGGTGGACGTCAGGGAAGCCGGAGAGTACGACATCGTCCGGATCGAGGGTGCAAAGCTCATCCCGCAGGGCCGCATCCTGGCGGGGGAGGCCTGGGACGAACTTCCGCAGGACCGGGACATCGTGTTCCACTGCAAGGCGGGAACCCGCTCGGCCAACGTCCTGGCAGCGGCGCGGCAGGCCGGTTACGAGCGGGTGAGCCACCTCGACGGCGGCATCCTGGCGTGGGTGCGGGACGTGGAGCCGCAGAAGCCCGTCTACTGACCTGCTTGCCCTAATAGGTATGGCTCCCAAACCGGTGGTTTAGGAGCCATATCTGACAGGGCAGGCGTTTGGTTTCAGGCGGTCTCGCGGCCCTGGTGGTCCACCGGGCACTCGGCGGCTGCAGGAGTGGCGGGGGAGGCGGCAGGCTGCTCCACGGTAATGCCGTACAGGGCTTCGAGGGCCGCCACGTAGTCGTCCTGCTGGCCGTTGGCGGCCAGCTCGCGGGCGCGGACCGTGGGCACGTGCAGCAGCTGCTTGACCATGCGGCGGAGCGCGAACTCCACCTCTTCGGCAGCTGCGGTGCAGCCGTGGCGCGCGCGGACCTTCTCCATCTCGGCGTCCAGCACGTTCATGGTGTGCCGGCGCAGGGCGACAATGGCCGAGTCCACCGAGCGGGCTTCACGCTCCTGCTCGAAGGCCTTCGCGGCGCCCTTGACGATGCCGCTCGCCTGGGCCAGCGACTCCGCCTGCTCCTGCGGGGCCGCCAGGCGCACGGACTCCAGGGTGAGGAGTTCCACGCCGTCCAGCTCGCCCACCGCGGGGTCGAAGTCGTGGGTGAGGGCGAGGTCGATGGCGATCAGGGGCTGCGGGGAGTCCGCGCGGACCTGGGCCAGTTCGTCGGCTTCCACGCGGGTGTCGGAGCCGCTGCAGCCGATCATGACGTCGGCGGCGGCGACAGCGGGCCGCAGGGATTCGGTGTCCAAAGCCGTGCCGCCCCGGGTTGCCACGAAGCCTTCGGCCCGTCCGGAGGAGGAGAAGACCGAGATGTCGGTGCAGCCGCGTTCGCGAAGGAGCGCCATCGTGGCGCCAGCGTAGGCACCGGTTCCGAAGACCACCACTTTCTTGGTGGACCAGTCGTGGTTCTCCGAAAGGTCGGTGGCCAGGTCCAGGGCCACGGAAACGATCGAAAGGCCGCGGGAACCGAGCGCGGTTTGGGCACCAACGTCCTTCGCCGTCTTGGAAGCGGCCTGGAACAGCCGGACAAGCCCTGCGCTGGCAGTGCCTTCGTGCTGGGCGGTGATCAGTGCCCGGCGTACCTGCCCGGCAATCTCACGCTCACCCACGACGGCGGAATCCAGCCCCGCGCTCACGGCGAACAGGTGCCGGGTCACTTCGGGGCCGGTGCGGGTGCTGAAGGATCGGGATACCAGCGGCTCGGCCAATCCACTGGCTTTGCTGATGCGCGAAACGAGGGCCGCGCGGGCTGCCTCCACGTCATCCGGATTGCGCGCTTCACCGTAGATTTCGTAGCGGTTGCAGGTTGCCAGGACCACGGCGCCCGCGACCGCCGGAGATTCCGTAAGCGCGGAAGCTGCAATACCGGAGGAACCGTTGCTCAGCTGAGCAACGGTTTCGAGGTCGATGTCGGCGTGTGTAGCCACCAATGAGAAAAGAACCACAACAGACCAATCATAGCTTTTTCGCACCTCGGTAGAACAACCCCCGGCCGCGCCGCGGGCCCATCGAGCCTGTGATTCCTGCCACGGGCCCGATGGGCCGGCCTTCCCGGACAGGTTGTCGTTATCTTTTGCAGTGCTTTTTCGGCACAATCAAAAGCATGACTCCTAGCCCTGCCGTCTCCGCTGCCGGCACCCTCGCCGCCGACCACCCGCTGCTGGACGGCCGCACCGCGGACTCCCCGCTGATCACCGCCTACCGCGGGGGCAAGCCCTCCCGCCGTCCCGTCTGGTTCATGCGCCAGGCCGGCCGGTCGCTGCCGGAATACCTCAAGGTCCGTGAGGGCATCGCCATGCTGGACTCCTGCCTCCGGCCGGAACTGGCCTCGGAAATCACGCTCCAGCCTGTGCGCCGCCACGACGTGGATGCGGGCATCTTCTTCTCCGACATCGTCATTCCGCTGAAGCTGGCCGGCGTCGGCGTGGACATCGTGCCCGGGGTTGGTCCGGTCCTGGACAAGCCCGTGCGCACCGCCGCGGATGTCGCCGCCCTTCCGCAGCTGACCTGGCAGGCGCTGGAGCCGATCCGTGAGGCGGTCCGCCTCACGGTGGCCGAACTGGGCCGGACGCCGCTGATCGGTTTCGCCGGTGCCCCGTTCACCCTCGCCGCATACATGGTCGAGGGCAAGCCGTCCCGCGACCACCTGGGCCCGCGGACCATGATGCACGCGGACCCGCAGGCCTGGACAGCGCTGGCCAACTGGGCCGCGGACGCTTCCGGAATGTTCCTGCAGGCGCAGCTGGAGGCCGGTGCCTCCGCCGGCCAGCTTTTCGACTCCTGGGCCGGTTCCCTCGGCCTTGCCGACTACACGAAGTACGTGGCGCCCGCCTCCACCCGCGCCCTGGACCACGTCCGGCACCTCGGGGCCCCGCTGGTGCACTTCGGCACCGGCACCTCCGAGCTGCTCGTAGCCATGCGCGACGTTGGCGTGGACGTGGTCGGCGTCGACTACCGGCTGCCGCTGGACGAAGCCAACCGCCGCCTGGGCGGAAGGGTGCCCCTGCAGGGCAACATCGACCCCGCATTGCTGGCCGCGCCCTGGGACATCCTGGAAGCACACGTCCGGGACGTCATCGCCGCCGGCTCCGCAGCCCCTGGCCACGTGCTGAACCTGGGGCACGGCGTCCCGCCGGAAACGGACCCCGCCGTGCTGACGCGCGTGGTGGAACTGATCCACTCGATCTCGCCGGCGTAGTCCCGTGGGCACCTCCGAGGCCGGGCCCGGCACGGCAATCGTTGTGGGCGGCGGCGTGTCCGGGCTGCTTTCCGCGCGCGAGCTGGCAGCTGCCGGCCATCAGGTCACGGTGCTCGAAGCGGGCACGGAGTGGGGCGGCTGCGTCGGACGCCACGAGGTGGCCGGCCTCACCCTGGACAGCGGGGCCGAATCCTTCGCCACACGTTCCGACGCCGTCTCCAGCCTTGCCACCGAACTGGGCCTTGCGGACAAGATCGTCGCTCCCCGCCCGGGCGGTGCCTGGGTCCAGCTTCCCGGCGGTCCCCGCGAGCTGCCCAAGACCGGAGTCCTGGGGATCCCCGCGAACCCCTGGGACCCGGAGGTCCGCCGTTCGATCGGCGTGCTGGGAGCCCTGCGTGCCTCCGTGGACCGGGTCCTGCCGGCCTCCGTGGGCGTGGGGGCAGGTGTCACCAGTGTCTCCGCCCTCGTCAGGGCAAGGATGGGCGCGCGGGTACTGGAGCGGCTCGTCTCGCCGGTAGTGGGCGGCGTCCACTCGGCCGACCCCGGCCT
>JABFWC010000004.1 GCA_013362385.1 Pseudarthrobacter sp. | reverse complement strand
CGATCGCGGATGTCGGGGCCGGCCTTTTCGATCTCGGGGGCGTAGCGCTTCACCATGTCGGCGAACCGCTCGACGGCGAACGCGCGGACCGCGTCCGGACCGGCCACCTTCTGCAGCTGCTGAAGCGCGAGGGCTGCGATGTCAAGGTAGTCGTTGCCCAGACTGGACTGGCCCTGCGAGCTGAGGACGTAGCGGCGTGCCGGACGGCCGGCACCGGCACCGGGCCTGGCGACCCTCTTGACTTCGATCACGCCCGCGCGCGAGAGATGGTCCAGGTGCCGTCGTACGGCCGCGGGGGTGAATCCGAGCATGTCGCCGAGCTCTGCCGCGCTGACGGGGCCGTGTTCCAGGACCGCCGACAGGACGCGGTCGCGGGTCCGCTCGTCGGCATCAGCCGCCGGGGATGCCGCAGGACCGGGCCCGGCAACGGGCACAGCAGTAGCGTTGGTCATGGAATACACAACACAATCATGTCGTAATTTACTCCCGCACTCCAGTAAGGACAGGCTGACCTTGGCTGGGCCATGCCCTCCCTGGGGCGCCCCGGGGGACCGCAGGAAATACTACGTCGCGTAGAATACTTTGGTGCGATCCCCCCATTCCCCTGTCCTGTCCATCCATGGGCTGATCAAGGACGTCGGCCCCCTCTCCAGCCTGGACGGAAAGATGCTCCGGGTTGTCAGTGGCGTTTCCCTCGTCGCGGAGCGGGGCCAGGTTACAGCACTGCTGGGGGCCAACGGCGCAGGGAAGACCACCACGCTGGAATGCGCGCAGGGCCTGCAAAAAAGAAACGGCGGCACTATCTCCCTGCTGGGACAGGACCCCGGCACGGCAGGGGCCGCCCTCCGTTCCCGGGTAGGCGTGATGCTCCAGGACGGCGGGCTCCCGCCGTCGGCCCGCCCACTGCCTCTGCTGCGGCACATCGCCGGACTCTACGCCCGGCCCTGGCCGGTGGACGACCTCGTGGCCAGGCTCGCCATCGATACGTTCAGCCGGACCAGCGTGCGCCGGCTGTCCGGCGGACAGAAACAGCGCCTCGCCCTGGCAGCCGCCCTGATCGGCCGCCCGGAGGTGCTCTTCCTGGACGAGCCCAGCGCGGGCCTGGATCCGCAGTCGCGGCAGCTGGTGTTCGACCTGATCGCCGAACTGCGCGACGGCGGGATGGGGATCATCCTCACCACGCACCTGATGGACGACGCCCAGCGCCTGGCGGACTATGTGTACATCATCGACGGCGGCCGGAACGTGGCCGAAGGCACCGTCCAGGAACTGCTGCAGCGCACCCCGGGGACGGAACACGGCGCCGACCACGTCCGGACGCTCGCGTTCGAAGCCCCGGCGGGACTGAACCTGGCTGCGGTGCTGCCGGATGACGTGGAAGTCTCCGAATCCCGTGCCGGCAGCTACTCGGTGACGGGGGTCCTGACGCCGGGCCACCTGTCCGCCCTGGCCCGATGGTGGGAACAGCAGGGCATCATGCCGGCATCAATGAGCCTCCAGGCGCGTAGCCTTGAAGACGTCTTTTTGGACATTTCGGGAAAGGACATCCGATGAGCCGGGCAGCAACGCAGGAAATGCAGCAGCCGGCGTCCCTGCCGCGGCGCGTGCTGCTGCAGGGCAAGTACGAGGCACTGACGATGCTCCGCAACGGCGAGCAGCTGATCCTCGCCGTCGTTCTTCCGCTGCTGGCGCTGGTAGGGCTGACGGTGACCCCCTTCCTGGACGGCATGGGCTCCAGCCGCATCAACGTCGCCGTTCCGGGAATCCTGGCGCTGTGCGCCATGTCCACGGCCTTCACCGGGCAGGGCATCGCCACCGGCTTTGACCGCCGCTACGGGGTCCTGCGGTTCCTGTCCACCACTCCCCTGGGCCGCGGCGGCCTTATCGCCGGCAAGGTCCTCTCCGTCCTGGCGGTCCTCTGCCTGCAGGTGGTGGTGGTGGGCCTGGTGGCCCTGGCACTGGGCTGGCAGCCGGTGGCCGCCGGCTGGCTTCCCGGGCTGGCGCTCCTGGCGCTCGGCGCCGCGGCCTTCACCGCGCTGGGGCTGCTGGTTGCCGGAACAGTGCGCCCCGAGGCGACACTCGCCATCACCAACCTGCTGTGGATCCTCCTGGGCGCCATGGGCGGCATCGTCATCCCGGCACAACGGCTGCCTGCCGCGGCCCAGTCCATAGTGCACTACCTTCCCTCCGGTGCGCTGGGCGAGTCGATGCGTGCGGCCTTCCTTGGCGGTGCCGTGAACGGCGGCGCCGCCATCATCCTGCTGGCCTGGACGCTCATCGCCGGTGCAGCAGCCATCCGTTGGTTCAAGTGGAATTGAGATCATTGTGAGCACGGCTTCACGCCTTCCCCAGCTGGCCGGCCGGCTGGCATCACGCCTGCCGCGCGCGGTGGACGCCCGCGTCCGCCGCCTCGCCGTCGCCTCCCTGATCGGCCAGACCCTCCTGGTGGTGACCGGCGGCGCCGTCCGCCTCACCGCATCCGGACTGGGCTGCCCCACCTGGCCCCGCTGCACCTCCGACTCGCTGGTCAATACCCCGGCAATGGGCATCCACGGCTTCATCGAGTTCGGGAACCGGCTGCTGACCTTCGCGCTGGCCGCGGTGGCCGCCCTGATGCTGGTGTACCTGTGGAACCTGAGGAAGGAACGCAAGGACTTGTTCCTGCTGGCCCTGGGCCTGCTGGCAAGCATCCCCGCCCAGGCCGTGATCGGCGGCGTCACCGTCCTGACCAACCTCAACCCGTGGGTGGTCGGCCTGCACTTCCTGGTCTCCATGGCCCTCGTCGTCTTCGCCACCCTGCTGGTGAACCGGGCCTTCGGCCGGACCGGCCGCTTCCTTTCCACCCGGCACCCCGCATTGCCGGGCCTGCTGCGTCCGGTGACGGCCGCCGTCGCGCTTTTCTCCGCAGCGGCGGTGATGCTGGGCGTGGTGGTAACCGGCGCGGGCCCGCACGCCGGTGATGCCGACGCCCCGCGCAACGACCTGGACTGGGACCTGTTCTCCCACATCCACGCGGTACCTGCCTACCTGGTGACGGCGGGAACCCTCGTGGCACTGGTGCTCGTGTTCCGGCGCCGGATCACCGGGCCGTTCCGGACAGCGGTCGTGGCACTCCTCGCCGTGACCGTGCTCCAGGCGGTCATCGGC
>JABFWC010000143.1 GCA_013362385.1 Pseudarthrobacter sp. | reverse complement strand
GGCCTGATGCTCGCCGAGCCCGGAGCCGACCCCTCCGCCCTCCGCAAGGCGGTCACCAGCCCCAACGGCACCACCGAACGGGCCATTGCGACGTTCGATGAGCAGGGCATTCCGGCCATCATCGCTGCCGGCGCCCGCGCGGCGGCGGACCGTGCGGCGGAGATCACCAGGCAGCTGGGGTGACCTGGGGCCCACGACCGCAGGGTCCCCGGCCGAGCTTGCGAGGTTAGGGTGCGGTTGGGGACTACGGTCGGGCGGCGAACCGCTCCAGCAGGTCCACGTGGCCCGAGACGATCAGCATGTCCCGCGAGGAGACCTTGGTTTCCGGCCGCGCGTAGGTGAAGTCCTCACCCGGGGACTTCACGCCCACGATGGTCACGCCGTACTTGGACCGGACCTTTGATTCGTCCAGCGTGAACCCGACCGTTTCCCGCGGCGGGTACATTTTCACGATGGCGAAATCGTCATCGAACTCGATGAAGTCGAGCATGCGGCCTGATACCAGGTGGGCGGCACGGACCCCGGCGTCGGCCTCCGGGTAGATGACGTGGTTGGCGCCGATCCGGGTCAGTATCTTGCCGTGCGACGGCGTAATAGCCTTCACCCAGAGGTGTTCGATGCCGAGGTCCACCAGGTTGACGGTGATCAGCACCGATGACTCGATGGAGGTGCCCACACCCACGACGGCGGAGCTGAACTCCTGGGCACCGAGCTGGCGGAGTGCATCGATGTTGGTGGCGTCCGCCTCCACGACGTGGGTCAGGAGGGGGGCCCACTTCTGGACCAGGCTCCGGTCGCGCTCAATGGCGAGCACTTCCCGGCCCTGTTTGACCAGCTGCTCGGCCGTGGATGACCCAAAGCGGCCCAGGCCGATCACCAGCACCGGGGCGTTATGGGCGGGGCGGCGGGGGGCATCGGTGGAACTAGCCAATGATCGGCCTCTCTTCGGGGTAGTGGTACAACTGGCTGCGCTGGCGCAGCGCCAGGGCGGCGGCGAGGGTTACGGTACCCACGCGGCCGGCGAACATCAAAGCCGTCAGCACGTAGACGCCTTCGGGGGCTATCTCCGCGCTGAGGTTGGTGCTCAGGCCGACCGTGGCGAACGCGGAAATCGTCTCGAACAGTACCCGGTCCAGGGACTCGCCGCTGATGTGCAGCAGCAGGAACGCACATACCGAAACCAGGGTGGCGCCGGCGACGATCACGGAGATAGCCACCCGCATGCTGCCCTGCGGGATGGTGCGGCCGTAAACCTTCACGTCGGCGTCGCCGCGGGCCTCGGCGATGATGGCGAGGAACATGACGGCGATGGTGGTCACCTTGATGCCGCCGGCAGTCGACGCGGAGCCGCCGCCGGCGAACATCAGGGCGTCGGTCAACAGCATGGTGGTGGACTCCATCTGGTTCTGGTCCACCAGGTTGAACCCGCCCGACCGGGTCATGACGGAGGCGAAAAAGGCGTGGGTGACCTTGTCACCGAAGCTCATGGACCCGATGGTCCGGTTGTTGTCCCACTCCATTACCGCCCACAGGACTGCTCCCGCCACCAGGAGGATGAGGGAGACCTGGATGGTGAGCTTGGTGTGCAGGTTCCATTTCTTCCAGTTCAGGCCGTTCTGCTGCAGGACCATCACCACCGGAAAGCCCAGGCTGCCCATGAACACGCCCACCATCAGCGGGACCAGGATCCACAGATCCGTCTCGTAGGGCACGATGCCGTCGGAATGCGGGGTGAACCCGGCGTTGTTGAACGACGAGATGGCGTAGAAGAGGCCGTGCCAGACGGACTGCCAGAACGGCTCGCCCAGAGTGAGGAAGCGAGGGACCAACACCAGCGCCAGGATGCCTTCGATGGCCACCGATGTGCTGATGACGATCCGCAGCAGCGTACCCACCTCGCCGAGGCGGCCGGCGTTGTTCATGGATTCCGCGGCGATGATCTTGCCGCGCACGCCCAGCCGCTTGCTCACCATCAGGGCAAGCAGTGACGCGAGGGTGAGCGTTCCGAGGCCGCCGATGAAGATGCCCACCAGAATGACGAGCTGGCCGAAGAAGGACCAGTGGACCGCCGTCGACACCACTGTGAGCCCCGTGACGCAGACCGCTGACACGGCCGTGAAGAGTGCTTGATGGATGGGCGTGGCCGTTCCGGCGGCGGAGGAGACCGGGAGCGAAAGCAGGAAGGTGAACACCACGCACACGGCGGCGAACGCCGTCAGGGCCAGCCGGGCGGGGGTGGTGTTGGCGATGTCGTCGATGAAGTCGCGCAGCCGGGTGAAGATCCAGAGGCCCTCCCGTTCCTGCGCCGGGGGGTGCCAGCTGGCCGGGGTACGGGGCCTCGACTGGCTCTGCGTCATGGGTGGCTTTTCCTCGGTCGAAACTTCTTCCTTCAGTAGTAAACCACTAATGCCCGGGGAATGGCCGGGCGGGCAGCGGCCGGGGACCGGGTAGCCTGTGATTGATGACATACCTGCCCGGTCTCAGCAAGCCCGCGCCGCCGACGATGGTTGCGTGGAGCCCTGCCATGACCGCGTACAACTTCGGCCCGGGCCACCCCATGGCGCCGGAGCGGATGGACCTTACCGCCCGCCTGTCCCGCAGCCTGGGGCTCTTCGATTTGGACCACGTCGCAGTGCGGGAACCGGAGGTGGCTTCCGACGCCGACCTGCAGTCAGTGCACTCGGCCGGCTATGTTGCTGCCGTCCGTGAGGTGAGCGCAGACCCGTCCCGCCCGGACGAAGCCCGGGGCCTGGGAACGGAAGATGACCCCGCGTTCGCCGGTATGCACGAAGCCGCCGCCCGGCTCGCGGGGGGTTCGTTGCTCGCTGCCCGGAGCGTCCTGGACGGTACCGCCGTGCATGCGGTCAACTTCGGCGGCGGCATGCACCACGCCTCCCGCGACCGGGCCAGCGGGTTTTGCATCTACAACGACGCCGCACTCGCCGTGCAGGCGCTGCTCGACGGCGGGGCCGGCAAAGTGGCGTATATCGACGTCGACGCCCACCACGGGGACGGAACGCAGAACATCTTCTGGGACGACCCCCGCGTCCTGACCCTGTCCCTCCACGAAACCGGGCTTACGCTGTTTCCCGGCACGGGGTTCGCGAACGAGCTCGGCGGCCCAGGCGCGGAGGGTACGGCCGTGAACGTCGCCCTTCCGGCCG
>JABFWC010000036.1 GCA_013362385.1 Pseudarthrobacter sp. | reverse complement strand
AGACGATCCTGTTGAACACCTGTTCGGAGCTCATGCCCGGCCACTTGGAACGGATCAGCGCCGCCACCCCGGCAACGATGGGGGTGGATCCGGAGGTACCGGCCCATTCCGCGTAGCTGCCGCCGGGAAGGCCGCCCACCAGGTTCTCGGCAGGTGCGGCGACGCCGATGCTGATCCCCTGGGAGGACGCGTCCACGCTTGCCACGTTCTTGCGGTCCAGGCCCGCCACGGTGAGTACGCCGGGGATTGTGGCAGGGGCGCCCACCTGGCTATTGCCGCCCACCCGGTTGCCCGCGGCGGCAACGATCACGACGTCCTTCTGTTCGGCGTAGAGGAAGGCGGCGTCCCAGCTCTGCGGCCACTGCGGGGTGGTGCTGCCGAGCGATATGTTGATCACCTTGGCGCCGTTGTCCACCGCCCAGCGGACCGCTTCCGGGATCTGGTCCTGGTCACTCTTGCCGGCGGGGTTGGGTGAGCCCAGCCAGGTGGACACGGACAGGATCTGGGCCTCCGGCGCCACGCCCACGATCCCGTCCGGCAGCGGGCCTGGGCTGGGACTGGCGCTGGGAGTCGCATTGGCGGGCTGGTGACCGCGGCCGGCCAGCATGGTGGCGACGAGGGTGCCATGCTCGGGTTTGGAACCGACGCTCTTTTGCCCGTCGGGCTGGCCGGAGCCGGAGGCGTCGTAGCCTCCGGTAACCGCGCCCTTCAGGTCCGGGTGCTGGGCGTCGACGCCACTGTCAATGACAGCCACCTTGACGTTCGCGCCCTTGGACACCTCCCAGGCCTTGGTAATGCCCGAATCCGAGAGCCAGTATTCCTTGTCCCGCCAGTCGTCGGCCCTGGCTTCGGGGGCCGTGAACAGGCCGGCGCACAGGCAGCAGGCAGCCAGGAGCAGGGCCAGCGTGCTGGCGCCCAGCCGGTGGAAGACGGATGGTGCAGGTGATGTGGAGCGCATATGCCTAGCCGATACTCAGCGCGATGCCGTCGAGGATGTCGTGCTCGCTTGCCGTGGCGGCAGTGATCCT
Source organism: Pseudarthrobacter sp. (assembly GCA_013362385.1). Lineage (GTDB taxonomy): Bacteria > Actinomycetota > Actinomycetes > Actinomycetales > Micrococcaceae > Arthrobacter. Next base: position 2,148 of record JABFWC010000036.1, on the reverse strand, counting down.
CCCGCCGCTGAGCGCACCGACGCGCTCGAGGATGCGCCGCCACACCAGTCCCCCGGCACCGATGACATCCACCCGTCCGGGATGCATGTAGGGCAGGGCGGCGCGCTTGTCCCGGGTCATGGTGAGCAGGTCGGTGGCAGCGGCGCGGACCTCCTCGATGGGCAGTTCCGCGCCGTGGATTGCCTCGGGCCGGTATTCCGGCAGGCGCAGGGCGTGGGCCGTGATGGTGGTGATGGATCCGGCAACACCGACGACGGCGGTGGCGCGTTCCAGCGGCACGTCGCGTCCGGCGCGGGCAATCGCGGCGTCGACGTCGGCTTCCGCGGCGGCAATTTGTTCGATGGTGGGTGGATCGTTGCGGAGGTGCCGCTCGGTCAGCCGTACGCAGCCGATGTCCACGGACTTGGCCGCCGTCACGCCGGCGGCAGTGCCGAGCACGAACTCGGTGCTTCCCCCGCCGAGGTCCACCACAAGCACCTGCTGCCCATCGAGGACGGGCAGGACACTGCTGGCACCGGCGAAGGACAGGGCTGCTTCCTCGTCACCGGAGATTACTTCCGGCTCCACCCCCAGCAGGTCCCTGACGCCGTCCACGAAGACGTTCCGGTTGCGGGCATCGCGGCTGGCGGAGGTTGCCACGAAGCGGACCTGGGTGGCACCGTGTTCCCGGATCAGCCGGGCGTAGTCTGCCGTGGCGGCGAATGTCCGTTCCAATGCTTCGGGAGCGAGTTCCCCCGTGGCATCCACGCCCTGGCCCAGTCGCACGACGCGCATCTCGCGGACGACGTCGGTAAGCCGGGCACCCCCGTTGCTGTGGTCGAGGTCGGCGATCAGGAGGCGGATGGAGTTGGTGCCGCAGTCGATCGCGGCGACGCGGGTCATTCGGCCGCCTTGCCGGAGCCGGCGGACTTCCGCACGGGAGCCGGGCGGCCCACGATGTCCGGCAGGCCCTGGGGACCGTGCCGGCTGAGGTCCCTGGAGGGGGCTTCGCCGGTGGTGTCCCAGGCGCCGTCGCAGTAGCACTTGTCCGCGGTCCACCATTCGCTGATCATGTCCAGCGCCTTGTCCCCCAGCGGGTTGACGCCGCGGCCGGCCGCCAGGGAGTGGCCGACCAAAACGTGCAGGCACTTGACGCGGGTGGGCATCCCCCCGGCCGAGACGCCGTCGATTTCCGGGACGGCGCCGATGCCGGAGCGGCGGCCGATCGCGTCCCGGGCGGCGAGGTACTGCTCATGGGCGGCACGGTAGGCAGCGGCAAGGCCGGCGTCTTCGGCGAGCTGGTCGTTCATGTCGTTCATGGTCCCGCCGGCTTCCAGCCTGGAAACCGCGGAGGTGATGACGGGGTGCGTCAGGTAGAAGGTGGTGGGGAACGGCGTGCCGTTGCTCAGGCGCGGGGCGGTGGCGGCCACGAGCGGGTTGCCGCAGACGCAGCGTGCCGGGATTTCCACGACATCGCGGACAGGGCGTCCCAGCTGCCGGCTCAGTACTTCAAGGTCGTGTGCTGTCGGTTGGCGGGATTCGTCCCGGGCGGCTGCCGTGTTGTCTTCCACTGTCGCGGGCCGTCCTTCCTGTGCGGTTCATTCTGTGGCCGCGCGCCTGATGGACTCCCACAGGGAATCCACCCACGGCAGATCGGCGGGGTCTTGTGCTGCTGCGCCGGTGTTGCTGCTGGTTTCTCCGGCTGGCAAATCGCTGCCAAAGACCCAGTAGCCGGTTTCGCCCGGCATAACCATGTTAATGCGGTCGCGGGCCTGCTGTTTCACGTAGTTGGGGTCCTGCCAGCGGGAAACCTGCTGGCGGAGGACGTCACCTTCGGTCTGGCGTGCGGCGATGTCCGCGTTCAGCGCATCGATTTCCGCCTTCTTGTCGAAGAAGACCTTGACCGTGGGCGCGAGCATGATGGTGATGGCAACCATGACGACGGCAAGTGCCAGCATCCGTCCGGAGAACGCTTTCGCCGGTACCGGCTGCGCCGCTTCCTCCGGATCGGCGTGGACGGCGCCCGCGGCGCTGCTCCCCTTGCCGCTGCCCTTGCCGGTGTTTCGCGCGGCCTTGCCGTGCCCCGCCGTCGACCGTTCCGCCGTCGGCCGTTCCGCCGCGCCGGCCCGGGACTCCCCGGCCGGACGTTCCTTGGGTTCGGCGGCCGCG
>JABFWC010000317.1 GCA_013362385.1 Pseudarthrobacter sp. | reverse complement strand
GAAGGCGGCGGCGGATACCCCCTTGTCCGCGCCCAGGGCCGCTTCGGCGAAGCCGACGTTGGTGCGGTCCAGGAACGAAACGACGTAAAGGATGACCAGCATCGGCATGAGCCGGCGGGCCGCCTTGAAGATTGCGGACTTCAGGACCGGTCGGGCCAGAAGTTCCTTGGATGTTGCGGTGGTTTCAGACACAACACTCTCCTTCGAGTGGTGACGCGGGTGGTTTCCCGCGGGCCGGCGGCCCGCGGGTTTTGTGGTGGCACCCCGCTTGTTCGCGGGAATCGGTGCCGTTAGTGCATGTACAGGCCGCCGTCGACGTTCAGCGTCTGGCCCGAGATGTAGCCGGCATCTTCGCCAATCAGGAAGGAGATGGCCGCGGCGACGTCCCGGGTGGTGCCCACCCGGTTCACCACGAGGTCCTTCACGAGTTCATCCTTGCGTTCCTCGCTGAGGGTGCCGCCCATGATGTCCGTGTCGATGGGACCGGGCGAGATGGCATTGACGGTGATGTCGTACTCGCCCAGCTCGCGGGCCGTGGCACGGGTCAGGCCGATGACGCCGGCCTTGGCCACGGAGTACGGGGTCTTGCTGAAGGTTCCGCCGCCGCGCTGTGCCGAGACGGAGGAGATGTTGACGATCCGGCCGAGCCGGTTCCTGGCCATGGACTCGGCGGCCCGGCGGGTGGCGTAGTGGACACCGTTCATGTTGATGTTCACCACCCGGTCCCATTCGGCGCCGTCGAGCTCCAGGTAGGGCACCGGCGAGCTGACACCGGCGATGTTTGCCAGGGCCACCAGCTGGGGCAGTTCCGCCTCGATCTCGTCGATGGCTGCCCGCACCGATGCCTCGTCGCCAATGTTGGCTCCGGCCCCGTGCGCCTTGACGCCGTGCTTTTCGGCAAGTTCCTTGGCCAGGTTCTTGCTGGCGGCGTCGTCCAGGTCGATCACGCCGATGTTCCAGCCGCGCTCGGCGAGGTAGTCCGCGGTGGCCCGGCCGATGCCGCGCTCGGAGACGGCCCCGGTAACGATTACCGTGCGGTCTGCGGGGAATGCTGTCATGGATGTTCCTTCGATAGTTCGCGGGGGGGTTAGTGCAACGGGGCAGGGCCCAGTTCCTCAATGAGCTTCTGCATGGCGACGTAGGCCTTATTCCGGTAGGCAACCAGGGCTGCCGTGCGGTCGGCCGGGACGTCGAGGAAACCGGCGCCGGTCTTGGTACCCAACTGGCCGGCGTCGACCTTTTCCTGGAGGATCTTCGGTGTGGCGAACCGTTCCGGGAAACCGGTCTGCAAGGACTTGTAGCAGAAGGCGTAGACGTCCAGCCCAGCCATGTCGGCGATGGCGAACGGGCCGAAGAACGGCAGCCGGAAGCCGAAGGTGGTGCGGACCAGGGTGTCCACGTCCTCGGCGCTGGCGATACCTTCCTCCACCACCTGGGCGGCCTCGTGGAAGAGGGCGTACTGGAGCCGGTTCAGCACGAAGCCGGTGACGTCCTTGACGGTGGCGGTTTCCTTGCCCGTCTCCCCCACAATGGTGCGGGCGGCCTGGACGGTTGCCTCGGAAGTACCCTCGTGCGGAATGACTTCCACGCCGGGGATGAACGGTGCCGGGTTGGAGAAGTGGACGCCCAGGAACCGCTCGGGGTTTTCCACCACCTCGGCCAGTTTGGCGATCGAGATGGTGGAGGTGTTGGAACCGATGATGGCGTCGGGGCGGGCGGCGGCGCTGATCCGGCCGAGGGTGGCGTGCTTGATTTCCAGGACCTCCGGCACTGCCTCCTCGATGTATTCGGCGCCGGCGACCGCTTCTTCGATGTCCTTGGCTGCCCAAAGGTTTTCCTTGAGCAGGTCGGTGGCGTTGGCCGGGAAGAGGCCTGCCGCCACGAACTCGTCTGATTCCTTCCGCAGCCGCTCGTAGTTGTTCTGGGCGATCTCGGCGGAGACGTCGGCAAGCGCGACGCGGGCTCCGGCGAGTGCCAGGACCTGGGCGATTCCGCCGCCCATGTACCCTGAGCCGACGACGGCGATGTTACGAGTGCTCATTTGTCCTCAAGTCCTTCCGAAGCTCCCTCATAGGAGCAGATAGCGTCTACTTTTGCCGCGGATGCGGAGTTTTCATCGAAGTGGTAGTCCAGCCACTCGCCCACGAGTTTCTTGGCCAGTTCCAGGCCGATGACCCGCTGGCCCATGGTCAGCACCTGGGCGTTGTTGGACAGCACGGAGCGTTCCACGGAGTAGCTGTCATGGGCGGTGACGGCGCGGATGCCGGGCACCTTGTTGGCGGAGATCGCGACGCCGAGGCCGGTTCCGCAGATCAGCAGGGCGCGGTCGGCTTCACCGGCAGCGACCTTGCGGGCGGCGGCAACGGCCAGGTGCGGGTAGGCCGTGGAGTCGTCAGCGCCGACTCCCACGTCCTCCACCGAAGCAACGCGGGGGTCCGCCTCCAGCAGTTCGCGCAGGGCATTCTTGTATTCGACGCCGGCTTCGTCATTGCCGACGACGATGCGCCAGCCCGGCTGGGTGTTCTCGGTCATGGGGTTCTCCTTAGCGGCTTTCGATGGTGGCGGCGTAGTCGGCCACCCGGGTTGCGATGAGGCCGAAGGACACGGCCCCGGGGTCGGGGTGGCCCAGGCTCTTTTCCGCCAGCGGCCGTGCCCGGCCCTTCTTCGGGCTGAGTCCGGCTGTCGCGTCGGCGGCCTTCGCCGCCGCCTCCGCTGCCGCACGCAGGCTGCCCGCCAGGCTGCCGCCGTCGTTAATTGCCTTGGTGAAGGTGTCAGCGAACGGAAGCAGTGCGTCCACCATGGTTTTATCCCCGGCTTCGGCCTTGCCGAGGGTGACGATGGCATCACGGAGGGCGTTGACGGCTGCCGCTGCGTCTGCGGGGGTGTAGGAATCCTTGCTGCCCAGCGTCCGTCCGACGGCGGTGACGGCGGCGCCCCAGAGGGCCCCGGAGGTGCCGCCGGCGCGTTCGGCCCACTGCTCCCCTGCGGCCGCGAGGAGTTCCTCGAGGCCCGCGCCTGCCGCGTGGGACTTCTCAGCGGCGGCCACAGCGGCGTCCACGCCGCGGCGCATACCGATGCCGTGGTCGCCGTCGCCGGCGATTGCGTCCAGTTTTCCGAGCGCGGCTTCGTGTTCGACGACGACGGCGCGCGCCTCCTTCAAAGCATCAAGCGCCGTGGCGGCCAGGGCAGCCGAT
>JABFWC010000424.1 GCA_013362385.1 Pseudarthrobacter sp. | reverse complement strand
GCTTCTTCTGGGACTTGATATTCGCCACGTGTGAACTCTCTTTGTAATGCGGAAATGGTCTAGAGGGCTTTCAGGCTGGCCTTGACTGAGCGGCGTGGGGATACCTATGGCGGCCAACCATCAGTGACCGTCGACCTGCACGGACACACAGCTAAAAATATTAGCAGGTCAGCGGCCCGACTGGCCATTCCTGCCGGCCGTCCAGCCGTGTCGGCGGCGCAGCTCGGCGGCCACGGCCTCGAACCGCCCCCGGTCCAGCACCGCCCCTTCCCGGCGGATGCCGTCGGGCCGGATCTGCAGGATCCGGTCGAGCCGGGCCTCGCTGGGCCTGTCCTGCCGGTCCCAGGCGCCCGCACCGACATCGATGTAGTCGCCGCCGGCGGAACCGGCGGGAACGCGATCCCTGCTGGTGAGCATCAGTGCCAGGAGGTAGGGGCCGTTGTGGCCCACGATCAGCACGGGGCGGTCCTTGCCCCTGGTGTAGTCCTCTTCGTAGGGAACCCAGGTCCACACCACTTCGCCCGGGTAGGGGTCGCCGTCGGGCTTGGGCGCATAGCTGACGGTCGCGCGTCCGCGGTAATCCCCGGGGTAGGGCGGGGCCGGCTCGATCTGCGAGTCTCCTTCGCGGACCGGGCGGTGTGGCGCGGTACGGCCCGGCGTTGCACTGTCCGGCGATGCACTGTCCGGCGTTGCACGGTGAGGGGCCGGGCGGGAGGAATGCGGGTCCCCTGACGTTGCTTCACGTTCAGCCGTTTTTGCCAGCAGTCGCAGGCCCGCCCGGACGGCGTTTCCCAAGCTATGCAGATTGAATGCCATGCCGTCACCCTATAACCGCGGCACCGGCCGGGAGGTGCCGGTCAATGATGCGGTGCAAGCGGCGCGGACGTGGGACACTGGAGGTTGAAGAAAAGCGGCCCATCCGCGCGCGCCCCACGCGTGCCTGGGGCAAGGCCGCGGAAAATCCAACAGTAAGGACCCTGCGTGTCTCCCATGGCCCGCACCGCACCGGTGCCCGCCGCGACAGATCCGGCCGTTATTCGGAACTTCTGCATCATCGCGCACATCGACCACGGCAAGTCCACCCTGGCCGACCGCATGCTGCAGTCCACCGGAGTGGTGCAGGCGCGCGACATGAAGGCACAGTACCTGGACCGGATGGACATCGAACGCGAACGCGGCATCACCATCAAGTCCCAGGCCGTACGCATGCCCTGGGAAGTGGACGGCGTCAGCTACGCGCTGAACATGATCGACACCCCGGGCCACGTGGACTTCACCTACGAGGTGTCCAGGTCCCTGGCGGCCTGCGAAGGAGCCGTCCTGCTGGTCGACGCCGCGCAGGGCATCGAGGCCCAGACCCTCGCCAACCTTTACCTCGCCATGGAAAACGATCTCACCATCATTCCGGTGCTGAACAAGATCGACCTTCCGGCGGCGCAGCCGGAAAAGTACGCGGCAGAACTCGCCAACCTGATCGGCGGTGACCCCGAGGACGTCCTGCTGGTGTCCGGCAAGACCGGCGTCGGAGTCGAGGCCCTGCTGGACAAGATCGTCACGGACCTGCCAGCACCTGTGGGCGACGCCGACGCGCCGGCCCGGGCCATGATCTTCGACTCCGTTTACGACACGTACCGCGGCGTGGTGACCTACGTGCGGGTGGTGGACGGCATGCTGCACCCGCGCGAGCGCATCCAGATGATGTCCACGAAGGCTTCCCACGAACTCCTGGAGATCGGTGTCAGCTCCCCGGAGCCTACCCCTTCCAAGGGGCTCGGCGTCGGCGAGGTGGGCTACCTCATTACGGGTGTGAAGGACGTCCGCCAGTCGAAGGTCGGTGACACCGTCACCAACCTTGCCAAGCCGGCGTCGGAATCCCTCAGCGGCTACGCGGACCCCAAGCCCATGGTGTTCTCCGGCCTCTACCCGCTGGACGGCACCGACTATCCGGTCCTGCGTGACGCCCTGGACAAGCTCAAGCTCAACGATGCAGCCCTGATCTACGAACCCGAGACCTCCGCGGCGCTCGGCTTCGGCTTCCGCGTCGGCTTCCTCGGGCTGCTGCACCTGGAAATTGTGCGCGAACGCCTGGAGCGCGAGTTCAACCTCGACCTGATTTCCACGGCCCCCAACGTGGTCTACGAAGTGACCCTGGAGGACAAGAGCGTCCTGACCGTCACCAACCCGAGCGAATTCCCTGCCGGAAAGATCAAGGAAGTCCGCGAGCCCATGGTCTCCGCCACCATCCTGGCGCCCAATGAGTTCGTGGGTGCCATCATGGAGCTGTGCCAGGGCCGGCGCGGCCAGATGAAGGGCATGGACTACCTTTCCGAAGACCGCGTGGAGTTGCGGTATTGGATACCGCTTGCGGAGATCGTGTTCGACTTCTTCGACATCCTCAAGTCCAAGACGCGCGGCTACGCGTCATTGGACTGGAAGGCCGACGGCGAACAGGTGGCCGACCTGGTCAAGGTGGACATCCTGCTCCAGGGCGAACAGGTGGACGCCTTCAGTGCCATCACCCACAAGGACAAGGCCTACGCCTACGGCGTGATGATGACCAGCAAGCTTCGCGAGCTTATTCCCAGGCAGCAGTTCGAGGTGCCCATCCAGGCGGCCATCGGTTCACGGATCATTGCCCGCGAAAGCATCAGGGCGATCCGCAAGGACGTGCTGGCCAAATGCTACGGCGGCGACATCTCCCGTAAGCGCAAGCTCCTGGAGAAGCAAAAAGAAGGCAAGAAGCGCATGAAGATGGTGGGCCGCGTGGAGGTCCCGCAGGAAGCCTTCATCGCCGCCCTCACCACCGACGAGTCCAAGGACAAGGCCAAGAAATAGTGATCACCGTGGCCGGAACCACCGGAGGCCGCACCCATGCCTAGCGTTCTTCCCCCCGGCGACCCCGCGCCGTCGGACGGTCTGCTGCCTGCCCAGGCCGCGGATGGTGCGGGCGGGCGTGCGTTCGGGCTGTATGTGCATATCCCGTTCTGCGCCGTCCGGTGCGGCTACTGCGACTTCAACACCTACACCGCCACCGAACTTGGCGGTGGAGCGTCGCAGGATGCCTACGCCGGCACCGCCGTCTCAGAAGTGTCCCTCGCCGCCAAGGTACTGGCACGTTCGGGCCTGCCGGAGCGGAAGCTCAGCACGGTCTTCTTCGGCGGCGGCACGCCCACGCTGCTGCCCGCAGATGACCTTGCGGCGATCCT
>JABFWC010000188.1 GCA_013362385.1 Pseudarthrobacter sp. | reverse complement strand
AGGTGGACTCCGTGGGGTACGGCTTCCAGGTGGACCTCGCCTTTCGCGTGGCCAAGCTGGGCCTGCGCATCGAGGAACGGCCCATCACCTTCGTCGAGCGCGAACTCGGTGCCTCCAAAATGAGCGGCAACATCGTCATCGAAGCCATGGTCAACGTCACCAAATGGGGCCTCGCCGCCCGCTGGAACACGCTGACCGGGAAGCTGAAAAACCCCGCCCGGCCGTAATTTTCGCGGCAGGCCGCCCAACGGCATCAAAAAAGGGACGTTGCCGCACTTCAGTGCGGCAACGTCCCTTTTCGTTAACCTCGGGCTTAGGCCGAGCGGCGTTCACCGCGGCGTTCGCGCAGAATGGCCAGGCGGTCCTCGAGTATCTGTTCCAGCTCAGGCAGGGAGCGGCGTTCCAGCAGCATGTCCCAGTGCGTGCGAACGGCTTTGTCGTTGCTGGTGTCCGGCTTTTCGCCGTCGACCAGGAGCGCTTCCTTGCCGGTCTTTGAAACCCATACGGGAGGAATTTCGGCCTCGGAGGAGAACGTGACGAAGACCTGCTCGCCATCCTCGCAACGGTATTCGACGCGCTGGCGCGGAGCCGGCTCAACTCCGGACTCGGTCTCCATGCTCTGCGCACCAAGGCGCATGCCCCGCAGGCTGCGATCGCTCATGACTTCTCCCTCTGTTCGTTTCGCGGATCAAAACCCCGCGCAAGCCGGCTGTGACCACGCACGGCCGGACTACTGTGTGCACTGTGCTGCATCATAGGATTCAACGCATTGCGAAGCTTGGTTGTTCCAGCTGGTATTCCCTGCCGGACAAATACCCAATTATACGGTCCCCAGACCACCCGGACCAAAACAGGGAGGGATCTGCGGGTGCCCGCGGATCCCTCCCTGGAAACTTGGCCGGGTTACGGCTCGGTGGACTTGGCCGCCACTTCGTCGAAAAGCCCGCGGCCGGCGGTGTCCGCGCCCGGGCCGCCCAAGGCATTCCCGATTCCCTTCAGCGCTTCCCCCACTTCGCTTGGAATAATCCAGAGCTTGTTCGATGACCCTTCGGCCAGCCTTGGCAGTGTCTGCAGGTACTGGTAGGCGAGCAGTTTCTGGTCAGGGTTTCCCCGGTGGATCGCGTCGAAGACTTTCTGGATTGCCTGGGCTTCACCGTCGGCGCGGAGGATCGCAGCCTTCGCTTCACCTTCGGCCTTGAGGATGGCGGCCTGCCGCTGCCCTTCAGCCGTGAGGATCGCCGACTGTTTGGTGCCTTCGGCGGTCAGGATGGCTGCACGGCGGTCACGCTCGGCGCGCATCTGCTTCTCCATCGAATCCTGGATGGAGTGCGGCGGGTCGATCGCCTTCAGCTCCACGCGGGAGACCCGGATGCCCCACCGTCCGGTGGCCTCGTCCAGGACCCCGCGAAGCTGCCCGTTGATCTGGTCGCGGGACGTGAGGGCTTCCTCCAGGTTCAGCCCGCCCACTACGTTGCGCAGCGTGGTGGTGGTGAGCTGTTCCACGGCCTGGATGTAGTTGGCGATCTCGTAGGTCGCGGCCCTGGGGTCGGTCACCTGGAAGTAGACGACAGTGTCGATGGACACCACCAGGTTGTCCTCTGTGATGACCGGCTGGGGCGGAAACGAGACCACCTGTTCGCGCAGGTCCAGGAGCGGCAGCAGCCGGTCCACGAAGGGGATCAGGATGGTCAGGCCCGGGTTGAGCGTCCGCTGGTACTTGCCCAGACGTTCAACGACGCCGGCGCGGGCCTGCGGAATGATCCGCACCGAGCGGACCAAAACGATAATCACAAACACGATCAGGACCATCAGCACGATGGCCAGTGCGCTTCCGCCCACGGTTTCCATACAACTCCTTGTTCCCCAATTGTCAGGCTGTATCCGGACCGGCAGCCGCTTCAGGCGGTGCCGAGACGACTGCCGTGGCGCCGTCGATTGCGGCCACCACCACTTTTTGGCCGGCGGGCAGGACGCCGGCTGCGGACCGGGCACTCCAAATGTCGCCGCCGATCTTCACCAGGCCGCCGTCGGACGTCACGGCCTCCATCACCACCGCCGGTTCACCGATTAGGCGGTCCACGTTGCTGCGCTGCTCGGCGGGACCCTTCTTGAGGTGGCGCAGGGCCACGGGCCGGACGAACGCGACCATGAGCAGGGAGACCACGCAGAAAACCACGACCTGGAGCCAGGGTTCCGCGCCGGCGAAGTCGGCCAACAGGGCGGCCAGCGATCCGCCGCCCAGCATGATGAAAAACAGGTCGAGGGTGATCATTTCGACCACGGCAAATGCCAGGAACGCCGTGAGCCACAGTGCCCACCAGTTTTCCCCGAGCCATTCGAACATCCTGTTTCCCCCTTCGCCACGGTGGAGCCGCATGGGCGGACCCGCCAGTAACTGTTCCTTCATCCTAGTCCGCGGGACACGCAGTGTGGGCTGCCGCACAGCCGGTGCGGACAGGAGTGGCCAAGTCGTTACGCCGCGCCGGGTTCCCGGGGCCGGAAGAGCATGATCCGGAACTTCGCGTCGGCGGCAACCGGCTCCGGGGAGGCTTCGAGCCGCGCCGCGATCGCTTCCCGGTCCTGGTGGTGGCCCGCCGGCCCCATGAAGGCCAGGTCCGTGGCTTGCGGGCGCGTCAGCTCCAAGGCAATGTCGACGTCGGAACTGCTTCCGGTCTCGAAGTGTTCGGCCATGGATTCAGCCAGCCTGCTGTCCTTGCCTTCCTCGATGCCGAGCATGCCGGTGACAGGGGCGATCCCGGCAAGGTGGCCGGGCCGGGGCGTCACTACCACCAAGGCGCCGCCGGGCCGCAGGACCCGGGCGAATTCGGCGGGATTGCGGGGGGCAAACACAACGGTGACGGCGTCCACCGATCCAGTGGCCAGCGGCAGCGGCTGCCAGATGTCCCAGACGAGGTTGACGGCTTCGGGGTTGAGCCGGGCGGCGCGGCGCAGCGCGAACTTGGAGATGTCCAGGGCCACGGCGCTTGCATGCACGCCGCGGGAGGCCGCGGTGTCGAGGATTTCCCGTAGGTAGTGGCCGGTCCCCGTGCCGGAGTCGAGCACGGCGCCGCCCTCCTTCGAAAGGAAGGGCACGACGGCGGCCGCGACCGCCTGCGCCAAGGGCCGGTAATGCCCGTCCCCAAGGAAGTTGAACCGGGACTCGACCATCGCGGCACTGTCCGCTTCGAACGCCGTCCCCTTACCAACCAGCA
>JABFWC010000013.1 GCA_013362385.1 Pseudarthrobacter sp. | reverse complement strand
CGCGCCCCGGAGCCCGGCAGCCAGGACGCCGGAACCCTCGCCGCCTCGTCGGCGCCCGGAAAGGCCGCAGGAGGCTCCGTGCTGGAAAAGGCCGCCGGGGACCTCCGCGAACGTTTCGTGGCCGCGGCAGCCTTCCTCAGCCCGGACGCCCGGGGGCTCCTGCCCGGGATGGTCACGGGCGATACCAGCGCCCTGGATGACGGGCTGGAGAGCGCGATGAAGCTCGTAGGCATGACCCACCTGACCGCCGTCAGCGGCGCCAATTGTTCCCTGGTCCTGGGCGCGCTGCTGCTAACGTGCAGGCGGTGCCGGCTACCGCGGGCCCCGACGGCCGCCGCTGCGTTAGGCGGACTTGGCCTGTTCGTGGTGCTGGTGGGTCCGGACGCGAGTGTCCTGCGGGCAGCCCTGATGGGGGCCATAGCCGTTGCGTCCCTGGCCGGTGGCCGCTCCGGCCGGGGCCTGAGCTTCCTGTGCCTCGCCGTCACCGGGCTCCTGCTGGCAGATCCCGTGCTCGGTACGAGCTTCGGATTCCTGCTGTCCGTGCTGGCAACTTTGGGGATCATCGTTCTCGGCCGGCGGATCATCGGCTGGATACCCAGGGCTGTCCCCCGATGGGTTGCGGCCGCGGTGGCAGTCCCGCTCTCCGCCCAGTTGCTGTGCGGCCCGGTCATTGTCCTCCTTCAACCACAATTCACCACCTACGCACTCCTGGCGAATGTCCTGGCTTCGCCGCTGGTGGCCCCGGTCACCTTGCTGGGGACCGCCGCCGTGCCCTTGGCGGTCCTGCTGCCTTGGCTCGCCACCGCACTGATTGCGGTAGCCGGGGCGTTCAGCGCCGGCGTTGCTGCCATTGCCCGGTTCGCGGCTCAACTGCCGGGCTCCGCGCTGCCTTGGCCGGACGGAGCCGCGGGCGTCTTGTCCATGGCGCTGCTGTCGCTCCTGGCGCTGGCCGCGACATGGGCGGCCACAAGGCCCCGCCAGGTACTGGTAACCGTACGGAAGGCCCACGCACGGACCGAAACCAGGATCGAACTGCTGGAGAGTCGCCTGGCGCGCGTCCGCGGCGGGCGCGGCTTGGACCGCGGCCACCGACATGGCAGGCTGGGATACTCTACTAAAACCTCCGAAAGGACCCTCCGATGGCCGCCGCGCAAAAGCGCGCTCCCCGCGCCCCGGCGTCGAATGCTTCCTCCTGGCGCGACATAGCGCCCGCGGCCGTGGTGCTGGTCAGCGGGCCGGAAGACTACCTGGGCATCCGCGCCATGGACAGGCTCCGGTCCCGGATCCGGGAAACTGCGCCGGACGTGGAGCTTAGCCGGGTCAACGCCGCCGCCTATGAACCCGGGACCCTTGCCATGCGGGTGAGTCCTTCACTTTTTGGCGAGAGCAAGCTGATCGAGATCGAGGCTGTGGAAAGCATGAACGACGCCTTCCTCGCCGATGCACTGGATTACCTGCAGCACCCCGAGCCGGACGCCGTCGTGGTCCTCCGGCACGCCGGCGGAGCCCGGGGAAAGAAACTGCTCGAGGCCGTAAAGAAGGGCGGCTGGCCGGTCGTGGACTGCCAGCCGCTAAAGAAGGACGCGGACAAGGCAGCCTTCGTCATGGCCGAATTCAAGGCCGAAGGGCGGCGCATCAACCAGGACGCCGTCCAGGCGCTGGTCAACGCGGTGGGGGCCGATCTGTCGGAGCTCGCAGCTGCCTGCAGCCAGCTGGTCGCCGACGCCGGAAGCACCGTCACCGCCGAGTTGGTGGACCGGTACTACGGCGGACGGGTCGAAGCCACCGCGTTCAAGGTGGCGGACGCCGCCATGGCAGGAAACGGCCCGCTGGCGTTGTCCACCCTTCGCCACGCCCTGGCCACCGGCGCGGATCCGGTACCGCTGGTGGCAGCCCTGGCGGCGAAGCTCCGCACGGTGGCCCGCGTAGCCGGGGCTTCCGGGTCCTCCGCGCAGATCGCGGCGGAACTCGGAATGCAGCCCTGGCTGGTGGAGCAGGCGCAGCGGGACGTTCGCCGGTGGACGCCCGAAGGGCTGATCCGTTCCATCCAGGCCACGGCGGAGGCCGATGCACAGGTGAAGGGGCTTTCCCGCGATCCCGTGTACGCCGTCGAGCATGCCGTGACGGTGATAGCCATGTCGGTGCAGGGCCGGTAGCCCCGCAGTCACAGAAGAGCCGTTAAAAGGCGTGTGGCCGGTACCCGAGGGTACCGGCCACATCCATCAGTTCGTGGGAACTGGAAACCTTACAGGGCGTTGACCTTCTTGGAGATCGCCGACTTGCGGTTCGCTGCGTTGTTCTTGTGCAGAACACCCTTGCTGACAGCCTTGTCCAGCTTGCGGCTGGCAGCAACGAGCGCAGTAGTAGCAGCTTCCTTGTCAGCGGACTCAACGGCGGTGTTGACGGCGCGGATGGCAGTCTTCAGCTCGGACTTGACTGCGTTGTTGCGCAGGCGAGCCTTCTCGTTGGTCAGGATGCGCTTCTTCTGGGACTTGATATTCGCCACGTGTGAACTCTCTTTGTAATGCGGAAATGGTCTAGAGGGCTTTCAAGCTGGCCTTGACTGAGCGGCGTGGGGATACCTATGGCGGCCAGCCATCAGTGACCGTCGACCTGCACGGACACACAGCAATAAAGAATAGCAGGTCAGCGGCTGCACTGGCCATTTCCGCCGGTCAGCTCCATCCGTGCCGCCTGCGGAGCCCGGCCGCCACTTGGTCAAAGCGCGCCTTGTCCAGTACCGCGCCTTCACGCCGGATGCCGTCGGGTCGGATCTGAAGGATGCGGTCCAGCCGCACCTCGCTTGCCCTGCCCTGCCTGTCCCAGCCGCCGGCCCCAAGGTCCACGTACTCGGCCGAAGTGGAACCGGCGGGCACCCTGTCCCTGCTGGTGAGCATTAGTCCCAGGAGGTAGGGGCCGTGATGTCCCACCAAGAGGACGGGCCGGTCCTTCCCTTTGCCGTGGTCCTCTTCATAGGGGACCCAGGCCCACACCACTTCACCCGGATCCGGGTCGCCGTCCGGCTGCGGAGCGTAGCGGATGTCGGCGCGGTCACGGAAGTCACCGGGGTAGGCGGCCACCGCGGCGGTGGCACCGGCGGGTGCGGGACGCCCACCGCCGGGGCTCTTGTCCGGCCGCCGGCCCGGGACCGGTGGAACGGACGATCGGTTCTGCAGCAGGCGGAGTCCGCGGCGGACGGCGTTTCCCAGGGAG
>JABFWC010000070.1 GCA_013362385.1 Pseudarthrobacter sp. | reverse complement strand
GTCCGGAAATGTTCCGGGGTTACTGCTGGGCAAGTTTCCTTGCCGCGTGGGCGATACTGGGATCGAACCAGTGACCTCTTCCGTGTCAGGGAAGCGCGCTACCGCTGCGCCAATCGCCCATTGTGTCCGGAGCTGTTCCGGAAACCATGGTTTTCACCGAGGTGGGTACGGGATTCGAACCCGTGTATACGGCTTTGCAGGCCGCTGCCTCGCCTCTCGGCCAACCCACCGTGTAAGCGTTCATTCCGGGGAATGTTTGCCGTGACAGTGTCCTGCGAGCGGACGACGAGATTCGAACTCGCGACATCCACCTTGGCAAGGTGGTGCTCTACCAGCTGAGCTACGTCCGCATTTTGGAGGCTTGATTCGTTGCCGTTCCCGGCATTTCCTCGCGTTCCAACGAGTAAAATCAATATAGGAGGTTCCGGGAATCCCCAAATCGGCCTTCCGCCGAGGTTCGCTTGTGCCCGTACTTCCCAGCAACGGCGCGGAATTGGGGACTTACAAGCGTGTAATTCACGACGGCGGCAGGCGGCTCTTGCGGTAGCAGACCTCCAGGGATCCATCGGTGCCGGCCACCAGGGCCGCCCGGTCCCCAATGCTGAACCGGTCAATGGAAACGGTTCCGCCTGGGGATGCGCAGGTCCGAAGACGGCGGCCAGGTGAACGTCCAGGCATGCTTCGGGGCGTCCCGGCAACGGCGGGAGGAGTCAAACCATGCGGCCCACGGCGCCGATTTTTGAAATGGCCGCATGGTCCGCTAGCATTCAAATGCACCCGGGCGATTGGCGCAGTGGTAGCGCGCTTCGTTCACACCGAAGAGGTCACTGGTTCGAACCCAGTATCGCCCACAGAAGAAAAGGTCCGTTCCCGCTTACCGCAGCGGGAACGGACCTTTTTTGTGCCCGGCTGCCGCGCCGGAGACTTTGTCAGTCCCTTGTGAAAGAGTTTTTGTATGACTGATCCGCTTCTCGCCCATGCCACCGAATACGGCCGGATGTATGCCCGGTCCACGTCGGAGCAGTTCGCCGTACCCTCCATCACCACAGTGATCAGCCAGCAGCCGCACGGCCTGGACGGCTGGTTCGGGTACATGGGTGCCAGCAGCCTGGCCAATGATCCACTGCTGGCGGACTGCCTGGGCAGCCCGGCCAAGATCAAGCAGGCCGTCAACCGTGCAGCCAGGGCCGCGGAAACGTACCGGGACGAGGCCGCGCAGCGCGGCGACCGGGTCCATTACTACTGTGAGCAGGTGGCCCTGCGCGCTTTGGGGCGCCCGCATGCCATGCAGGAGGCGCGCCAGGCCCTGGCCGCGAACGGCGAAGAAGCCTTCGCTGCCCGCTTCGACGAGTGGTGGGAACTGTTCAGGGTGGAGCCGATCGCCCCGGAAATCACGGTATGGAACAACGCCGTGGGCTATGCGGGCACCCTGGACCTGGTGGCAAGGATCAATGGCCGGGTATGCCTGATCGATTACAAGACCAAAGGCACCACGCGGGACGGCCAGGTCAAGCCGCTGGATGACAAGGTGGTCATGCAGTTAGTGGCCGGCATGAAGGCTGAAGAGAGCCTGGTGGATGCGGAAGCCGGTACGTGGGAGCCGTGGAAGTACGGCGAGAACCCTGTCCTGCTGGCCGTCGCCATCGGCGAGACCGAAGTCCGCCCGGTCCGCGCCAACCCGGAAGTCCTCAAGCACCACTGGTGGAAGTTCTGCGCACTGCGCCGCGTCTGGGAACTGTCCGCGGACACCATCAGCGCCGGCGCCGCCCTGCTTCCCATTGCCCCGCCGCCGCTGGCCCAGGTCCGTACCGCCTAGGCCGGAAGCACCTGCAGGGCAGGTGCATCCGGGGCGCCGCACCTTAACCAGTGCACCTAAACTGGATAGGTTCCCTTTGCCGCCAACCGTAAGGAAAAACAGCGCATGGCTATTCTGAATATCCGCATCATCGGGGATCCTGTGCTGCGCACAGTCGCCGATCCCGTGACGGAATTCGGGCCGGAGCTGGCCAAACTGGTCGCGGACATGACCGAAACCATGGAAGACGTGGAGGGCGCCGGCCTTGCCGCACCCCAGGTCGGCGTCAGCCAGCGCGTTTTCACCTACCGCATCGGCGGCGTGGAGGGCCACGTCGTCAACCCCGTCCTGGAAAACAGTGAGGACTACCAGGACGACCATGTGGAGGGCTGCCTCTCCATTCCTGGCCTTGGTTTCCCGGTCAGGCGTTTCAGGTCCACCCGGCTCACCGGCGTGGACATGCACGGGAACCCGGTATCAGTCGAGGCCGAGGGCCTGCTGGCGCGCTGCTTCCAGCATGAGAACGACCACCTGGACGGCATCCTCTACACCGACAGGCTGGAGGGGGAGGACCGTAAAGCCGCGCTTCGCTCCATCCGCAACGCCAGTTATGACTCCATCGCTGGAAAGACGACGGCGAAACGCGCCAAGACAGTAGGCAGCAGTTTCGGCGGTGCAAGCTTCGGCGGGGGCAGCTTTGGAACCGCCGGCCAGGGCGCCGCTGAATGAGGGTCCTTTTCGCGGGCACCCCGGCCGTTGCCGTTCCGTCGCTGGACGCCCTGGTTAAGGCCGGGTTCGACGTCGTGGCTGTGCTCACCCGGCCCGACGCCCCGGTGGGCCGCAAACGCGTGCTCACCCCGTCACCCGTCGCCGCCAGGGCGGCCGAACTGGGGATCGACGTGATCCGTGCGGCGAAGGTGGATGCGGACGCCACCGCCAGGATTTCCGCCGTCAAGCCTGACGTCGCTGCCATTGTCGCCTATGGGGGACTCGTTCCGCCCGCCGCGCTCGGCATTCCCCGGCACGGATGGGTGAACCTGCACTTCTCGCTGCTGCCGGCCTGGCGCGGCGCGGCTCCTGTCCAGCGGTCCGTCATGGCCGGAGACGACATCACCGGCGCAGTCACCTTCCAGCTCGAGGAAGGCCTGGACACGGGACCCGTCTTCGGCACCCTGACCGAGACGGTGGGGCCGGAGGACACCGCCGGCGAACTCCTGGAGCGGCTCTCCCACAGCGGGGCAGTGCTCCTCGCCCAAACGTTGTCCGCCATCGAAGCCGGTAAGGCTGCGCCGCAGCCGCAGACGGGCGAGGTGAGCCTCGCGCCAAAGCTCACCCTGGAGGACGGCCGCCTCACCTGGACGCATCCGGCGCTGGCCATCAGCAGGCAGGCCCGCGGCGTGACCCCGGAACCGGGTGCCTGG
>JABFWC010000427.1 GCA_013362385.1 Pseudarthrobacter sp. | reverse complement strand
TCAGCCGGGCCTCCTAGGAGGGCCAGCCGGACCTCCTACCAGGCCAGGGTCTGGGCCCGCCGCCTGATCTCGGTCTTTCGTCCTTCACGCAGGGCATCGATGGGCCGGCCCCGCAACGATTCATCGGCCGTAAACAGCCAGATAATAAGGTCCTCATCCGAGTAACCGGCGTCCGCCAGCACCACAATGGTGCCCTTGAGGCTGTCGACCACCTGGCCGTCCTGGATAAATTCAGCCGGAACCGACCGGATTTTCCGCTCACCGACACGCAGTGCCGCCAGGGCCCTTTCATCAATCAGGATGTGCACCTTGGTGATTGAAACATCCAACAAACGGGCGACGTCGGGCAGTGGCAACCACTCGCCCACCAGGTTTTCTACATTACTCACGGATCAAGGTTGCCACGGTGGATACCGCAGCGCCTAGTCAGTGAATTCCCATTCCGCCCCCGACCTGCGGACACTCCGACAAAGCGGGCCTTACCGGGAAAGCGCAAATTCTTGTGCTAACGGCAAATTCATGAGAGATTCACTTTCATCACAGTAGTAACAGAAATAACTTAAGTCACAGTAGTATCAAGATTATGAGCGGATTCCCCGTCCGCCCTCCGCGCCCGAAGTTGAGAAGAGGATTCCTTTCATGACGACGTCCCGCTCGCCCAAGCAGCCCCCCAAGCCGAGCCTGCCGATGATTGCCGCCACCACAGCGGCGCTGCCAGCGGTCGTACTGTCATCTTTGGCCCTCGCCCAGCCGGCAGCAGCACAGCAGCCCGCCCGGTCCATCCCCAGCAGCCTGGCCGAAGCAATGAAGGCCCAGGCGGCCGCGAAGGCGGCCGGTACTGTGATCCCGGCATCCTCCGTGTCCACCACGATCCCTGCCGCATTCCAGCCCGCCGCTCCGGCAGCCCCGGCCGAATACACCATCGCCCGCGGCGACACTGTCAGTGCGATCGCGGGCAGGTTCGGGCTGCAGACGGGGGAAATCCTGAAGCTGAACAACCTTCAGCCGAACACCATCATCTACCCCGGCCAGAAGATCAAACTGTCAGGTTCGGCAGGACCTGCGGCTCCGGCCCCCGCCCCCGCTGCTCCTGCACCCGCCGGCGGCGCGACCTACACGGTCAAGCCCGGTGACACCCTGGGCGCCATCGCCGCCAAGCACAATGTCGGCCTTTCGGACGTCTTCGCCTGGAACAACCTTTCCATGCGCTCCATCATCCACCCGGGCCAGAAGATCAAGGTCTCCGCCGGAGACTCCGCGCCGGCTCCGGCAGCACCTGCAGCCGCCCCGGCCCTGGCCAACACTTCCGCCCCCGCCGCTGCTGCCTCCGGTTCCGACACCATCCCGGCCGGCGACACGCTGACTGCCATCGCGTCCCGGCACGGGGTCAAGCTTTCCGACCTCCTGTCGGCCAACAAGCTGGGCATGACGACCGTCATCTACCCCGGCAGCAAGCTCGTGATTCCCGGTGCAGCAGGCCAGGCCGGTCCACAGCCTGCGGCTGCCCCGCAGCCTGCGGCTGCCCCCCTTGTGCCCAGCTCCTTCCTCGGGTTCAGCTACCCCGCAGCGGTGGTCAGCTCGGCCAACGAGAACAAGGCCCTCCTGAACGCCTCGCCCGTTCCGTCCAGGGACGAGATGAAGAACATCGTCGCAGACACGGCGCGCCGGATGGGCGTGAACCCGTCGCTTGCGCTCGCCTTCGCATTCCAGGAGTCCGGCTTCAACCAGCGGGCAGTTTCGCCGGCGAACGCAATCGGCACCATGCAGGTCATTCCCAGCTCCGGCCAGTGGGCCTCGGACCTGGTGGGGCGCAAGCTGAACCTGTTGGACCCCTACGACAATGCCACCGCCGGCATCGCCATCATTCGCCAGCTGCTCGCCACCAGCAAGGACCAGGACACCGCCATCGCCGGGTATTACCAGGGCCAGTACTCGGTGAGCAAGCACGGCATGTACGACGACACGAAGGCGTACCTGGCAGCCATCAAGGCCCACCAGAAGAACTTCAGCTGAGCCGCCTGGCGACCGCCTGGGCAGATGCAGCAGCGGGTCCGAACCGTTACCGGTTCGGACCCGTTCCGTTTCAGGGCCCTTCGGCTGCGGGATTAGGATCGTAGGGTGCAGGAACACGTGTCAGACCCCCTGGTGGGAACACTGGTGGACAACCGCTATGCCGTCACATCCCGGCTGGCCCGGGGCGGGATGTCCACCGTCTACCTCGCTGTCGACCAGAGGCTGGACCGCGAAGTGGCGCTCAAGGTGCTGCACCCGCACCTCGCTGCCGATGAGAACTTCCTGGGCAGGCTCGGCCGCGAGGCCAAAGCTGCCGCCCGGCTCTCCCACCCGCATGTCGTGGGTGTCCTGGACCAGGGCAGCGACGGCCACACTGCATACCTGGTGATGGAGTACATCAAGGGACACACGCTTCGGGACGTGGTCAGGGACAGGGGCGCGCTGGCGCCCCGGCTTGCGCTGGCGCTGATAGATCCTGTCGTTGAAGGGCTGGGCGCTGCCCATGCAGCCGGCTTCATCCACCGCGACGTCAAGCCGGAGAACGTCCTGATTGCCGACGACGGCAGGATCAAGATCGGCGACTTCGGACTTGCCCGGGCTGTCACGAGTTCGACCAGCAGCGGCGCCCTGATCGGGACGGTGGCGTACATCTCCCCGGAGCTCGTCCTGGGAAAGCCGGCCGATGCCCGCAGCGACGTCTACGCCGTGGGCATCATGCTCTATGAGATGCTCACCGGGCAGCAGCCTTTCGAGGGCGAAGTCCCCATCCAGGTCGCTTACCAGCATGTCAACGGGACGGTCGGCCCGCCGTCGGACCTCGTGCCGGGACTGGCAGCGGAAGTGGACGAACTGGTGCAGTGGTGCACGGCCAATGACCCGGAAAAACGGCCGGTCGACGGCAATGCGCTCCTCCAGGAGCTTCGGCACATCCGTACCCACCTCACGGACGCGGAACTGGACCTGCAGCCGCCGGCCGCGGCCACCGCTGCCGCCGCTGCCGCACCTGCCGCCGCCCAGCAGCGGACCGAGATCCTGGCGCACTCCAGCAACCCGACAACGCTGCTGCCGGGCGGCCACCCGGCGGTCCTGGCACGTCCACCCGCGCACTCGCCCGTGCAGCGCCCCGGCCTTGCGCTCCCCGACGACGAGGACGACGCCGCCGGCTGGGCTCCCCCGCCTCCGCGGTCGGGCAAATGGGCCGAGCGCCG
>JABFWC010000158.1 GCA_013362385.1 Pseudarthrobacter sp. | reverse complement strand
ACGTCGTTGGTATCCGGCATGGACGTGGGCTCCACGTCCTTCTCGTTCGTGACGAAGGACTTGGCCTCGTAGCCCTCAAGCCGCTCGTAGGCCTTGCGGATCCAGTGGAAGGACACGACGTCGTCAGATACGTTCTCCAGGCCCCACTCCGACCCGGCCGCCAGGTAGGCGTAGCCGCCCTCCTCCAACTGGTGCAGTTCGCCGTCGAGGGTGAGGTTGACCTTGCCCTTGGTGACGAAGACGACGCCTTCCACGCCGGCCTCGAATTCGGCTTTGGGTGCCTCGCCGCCCGGGCCGATCTCCACGATGAGCTGGGAGAACGTGGTGGCGAAACCCGAAATCGGCCGGGCAATGATCCAGGAGCGGGTGTTGGTGAATCCCGGCAGGTTGGACGTGACGATGTCCGTCATCACGCCCTTCGGGATCACGGTGTACGCCTCGGTGACGATGGCCCGCTCGGTGGTCAAATGGGTCTGTGGCGGCAGTCCGCCGCTGGGGGAGTAGTACTTGCCCATGAAGGATCCTTACCTAGGAGTTGGAAGTGGTGGCGAGCCGCGGGTGCGCCAGCCCGGTGAGCTGCGGAATTCCGACGCCGGTAAGCGCCAGGACTTCTTCCGCACCTACTGCGCCGCATTGGACGCCGCGGAGCACGAAGGCGGCCAGGGCCCGGGCTGTGGCGGGCTCGTCCATGACGCCGCCTTCGGTCCGCTCCACGTAGTTGCGCAGGCGGGCGGCGGCAGCGGGGAGACCCTCGCGGTAGAAGGCATAGGTGGCGGCAAACCTGCTGGGCAGCTGGGCCGGGTGCAGGTCCCACCCCTGGTAGTAGCCGCGTTCCAGCGACCGCCGGACCAGCCGGCCGTGCAGCTGCCAGGCGTCCTCCACGTTGTCACCCACCGGGATGATGTTGGTGGACCCGTCGGAGAGCCGGATGCCGGTGCCGGCCACCGCGAGCTGCATGACTTCCTTGGCGAAGTCGGCCACCGGGTGCTCCATGGACTGGTATTCGGCGGAAATCTGCAGCGACGCGGAGTAGTCGTAGGTGCCGTAGTGCAGGCCGCTGATCCGGCCCGGGACGGCGTGCGGGAGCTGCGCCACTGGCGATGTTCCGTCCGGGCCCAGGATGAGCTGCGGGGTTTCGACCTGGACTTCGAAGCGGAGGCGGCCTGCAGGGAGCGAGTGGATCTCCTCCAGGCGCGACACTGCGTAATCCATCGCCTGCACCTGGGCCACCGTGGTCACCTTGGGCAGGGTCAGGACCAGCCCGTCCGGCAGTTCACCGGCCCCGGCGAGGCCGGTGACGAACAGGTCAAGGGTCCGCAGCCCGCGGGCGCGGGTGGCAGCTTCGAAGCACTTGAAGCGGATGCCGATGAACGGGGGAGCGGACCCTGCCGCGACGGCCTGGGCCACCGCGGAAGCCGCGGCGACCGCGGCGGCGTCCTCGGCGTCGTCGCCCCTGTCCCCGAAGCCGTCCTCGAAGTCCAGCCGCAGGTCCTCGATCGGCTCGGTACTGAGCTTCGCCGCGACGCGCGCGGCAACCGACTCGGCGAGGCCGGCTTCCTGGCCCAGCAGGGCGCCGAGTTTCTCGAGTCCGCCGTGGGCGTCCGCCGTCGCCGTGGCCTGGGCGCCCCAGTTCGCCGCGAGCGACGGCGTGAAGCGGTCCGCGGGGACGTACACCGTGTGCACGGGCTGGCGGGAGCCATCGTCACCCGGGTAGTTCCGCTCCAGCAGCCGGTCGGTGGCGGCCAGTTGTCCGTCGATCTTGGCCAGGTCCCCTGCGGAGAGCGAGGGTTTGGGTGCTGCCATCTCAGTCCACCAGCTCGTAGGCGGGGGTGGTCAGGAAGTCCGTGTATTCGTCCGAGAGGCAGATGTCGGCGATCAGTTCGCTGGCCGGCTGGTAGTAGCGGCGGAAGGCCTCGTCGCCGAACTCGGTGCGCAGCCGTTCGGTCTCCTCGGCCAGGATCTTTTCGACCAGTTCCCTGGTCACCGTGTTGCCGGTGTCGGCGAGGATGGACTTGTTGCGGATTTGCTGCCACACCTGCGAGCGGGAGATCTCCGCGGTGGCGGCGTCCTCCATCAGGTTGTGGATGGCCACGGCGCCGTTTCCTGACAGCCACACGGCGGTGTAGGCGACCGCGACGTAGAGGTTCAGGCGCAGGCCGGCTTCGGTGACCTGGCCGTCGGCGGAGGAGACGTCCAGCAGCTGTTCAGCGGTGACCGTGACCTCGGGGCGCTGCTTGTCCACCTGGTTCGGCTTGTCGCCGAGCACGGAGTCGAAGACCTCGCGGCAGGTGGGAACCAGGTCAGGGTGGGCCACCCAGGAACCGTCGAACCCGTCGTTGGCCTCGCGGGTCTTGTCCGCGCGGACCTTGTCGAAGGCGGCGGCCGTGACTTCGGGGTGGCGCCGGTTGGGGATGACCGCTGCCATGCCGCCCATGGCGAAGGCGCCGCGCTTGTGGCAGGTCTTGACCAGGAGCTCGGTGTAGGCGCGCATGAACGGGGCGGTCATCACCACGGAGGCGCGGTCCGGCAGGACGAATTCCTCGCCGGCGTCGCGGAAGTACTTGATGATGCTGAACAGGTAGTCCCAGCGGCCGGCGTTCAGGCCGGAGGCATGGTCCCGCAGCTCGTACAGGATTTCGTCCATCTCGAAGGCGGCCGGGATGGTCTCGATCAGGACCGTGGCGCGGATGGTGCCCTGGTTCAGGCCGAGGTAGTCCTGGGCGAAGACGAACACGTCGTTCCACAGCCTGGCTTCGAGGTGGCTCTCCATCTTCGGCAGGTAGTAGTAGGGGCCCTGGCCGTTGAGCACCAGTTGCTTGGCGATGTGGAAGAAGTGCAGCCCGAAGTCCACCAGCGCGCCCACGGCGGGTTCGCCGTTGAGCAGCAGGTGCTTTTCCTGCATGTGCCAGCCGCGGGGGCGGGCCACCACGACGGCGAGCGGTGCGTCGGTGCGCAGGCGGTACTCCTTGCCCTCATCCGAGGTGTAGCTCAGGGTGCCCTGGGCTGCGTCGCGGAGGTTCAGGATGGCGTCGATGACGTTGGCCCAGGTGGGTGTGCTGGCGTCCTCGAGGTCCGCCAGCCACACCTTGGCGCCGGAGTTCAGGGCGTTGATGGCCATCTTCGCCGGCGAGGCCGGCCCGGTCATCTCGACCCGGCGGTCCCGCAAGGCTGCCGGTGCGGGAGCGACTTTCCAGTCGCCGTCGCGCACGTCCTTGGTCTCCGGCA
>JABFWC010000171.1 GCA_013362385.1 Pseudarthrobacter sp. | reverse complement strand
CGCTGCTGCCGCTGTACTCAATGAGGCGCTGGATCCGCTGCTGAAAGCCGGGCTGTCCGGGCTGGAGAGCGGCGACTTCATGTCCACGCATTGGCTGGCGAGCTTCGCCTGGGATGCGCTGCAGTCGGTGGCCGAACTGGACTGAGTCTTGGCATTGCCTGGAGGGCCGGCAGTCACATTCCGCCGCTTCGGCGGCGGTGGGACGTGCCGGCCCTCCGTGCGTTAGCCTAGCTTCACCACGCCGCAGTGCGTGACCTGGGAGCAGCGGGCAGGGTTGTAATGAGCTGGCCATCCGCCCGCGAGCCAAGGAAGCCCCATGCATCTCAACCAGGACAGTCACGGCCAGGAACCACGGCAATGGTAGGCGCCGCCACCACGCTTCGGCCTCGAAGGAAGCGGATCCGCCATCCCCGCCTAACGGTAGGGGACAGCGTCCGCTTCACCGAAGGAACGCTGAGCGGCACCGGGGTGGTGGACGCCATCACGGCAGACTATTCGATCATCTGGATCTGGACCGACGAGGGCCGCGGCCGCCGGATGTTCCTCCAGGGCTACGGCAGCATTGTCTCTGCGCTGGCGGCGGACGGACAGGACGGCGCAGCCGGCTGATCAGGGATCCCTGCGCCAGGGCTTACGCGCCATGGCTCTCTCCGGGCCAGTACTGCTGGGCGCCGGAAGCCGCGTCACGCAACCGCCCGCCGTCGAGCGTGATGGAAGTTTCGTCCAGGCCGTAGTCCTGCCATTGCGCAAACAGCCGGAGGCCGCCCGCGGGAGGGAGGGGCCACAGCCACAGGGTGCCTGTACCGGCCAGTTCGTCGTCGCCGCCGCTGCCGCCGCCGTTGTTCAGGGCAAGTGTCGGCGGCTCGGGCTGCCCGCCGGTGCCCATCGACCCGGGGGGCGGCTGATGGCCGGTGCTGGCCTTGGAGCCGTCGGGAAACTGGACGCCGAACATCAGCGCGGATTGGGGCGCCCTGCCCTGGTGTATGCCCATGGGCCGGAAGAACAGGCTCCGCCGTTCATCCCAGGCCTCCTCGTCCTCGTCGCCCCGAAGGAAGACCCACGACAGGTTGAAGGACACCCCCGCGGAGAACACCTCGGCACTTCGCAGCGCCACGACCGCGGTGGGGCTGCGGTGCAGGAAGGTGCCGAGGTGCACGACCGCCGGCAGTTCGTAGGCCGGCGGTGCTGCCCACGGCGGGGGAGCGTAGCGGGTGGCGCGGGGCCGGGGCGGCAGGGGAGGGACGGGAAAATCCTGGAAGAAGGCCATGCTGCTCCTTGCGTTCGTCGGCGACCGACCAGCGGAAACGGCAGCAGCGCCGCGCAGGATCCCCCAATCCGTCCTTACGCGGCCAGTCTAGCTTCCTACTGCTTGGACGGTTCCGGGAGCAGACCGAGCTGTCCCAGGAGTTCCATCTGGTCGAAGTAGGCACGGTAGGCGGTAATCACGCCATCCTCTACCCGGGCGACATCGCAGCTCCGGACCCTGACCTGCCTGCCGGTAGGCGGAAGTGTCCCTCCGGTTGGCAGGCTCAGCGGCCCGGTGTTGGTGCCCACCACGAATCCTTCGTCGATGACCACGTTTTCGGCCTCGTGCTGTTCCGCCAGCTCGTACCTGACGTCCGGCAGGGCCTCCCAGAAATGGGAGAAATAGCCGGCTATGGTCGCACGGCCGGTGATCCCGCCCTGGTCCGGTGTGTGCAGCACCGCGTCAGCGGCGTAGCAGCCGGCGAGCGCCTCCTTGTCCTTCGCCGCCATGGCGGCCATCAGCCGGTCCATCACTTCGCGCGCCTGTCCCATTACAACCTCCAGTGATTCCGTGACGCCGGGTTTGGTTCAGCGTCCACAAGGGAAAAGTACGACGGCGGCACACACCGCCGCGATCCCTCCCGCCGGGGGTTTCGGCATGGTGGGGAATCCCCCGAATGGGGGATTGCCGCACCGCCCTCCGGGACGATACTTGAGGTATGTGGGAGGAGCGCGCGGAGCGTGCCCGGCGGGACATCGCCGCCATGGCCGCCGGCGGGATGGACCTGCCTGACCTCTACACCTCGGCACTGGCCGTCGTGCAGCGGGAGGTGCCGTTCGAGCAGGGCTGCTGGGCCGGCGTCGACCCCGCTTCCATGGCGATGACCTCCATCACCAACTGGCAGCCGTGGCCGGTGGCCAAGCCCCAGTTCGAGGACTACTTCTCCCGCTTCGCCCAGTCCGAATACACGGGGCGGGAACCCAATACTTTCGTGGAGCTGCTGCGGCGGCCCCGTCCGGTTGCGAGGATTTCGGATGCGCCGCACCGCGAGGTGGTCCGCAGCGTCCGCATCAACGACCTGCTCAAGCCCCTGGGCCTGGAACACGAGCTGCGTGCCGCGTTCCGGGTGGACGAGACGTGCTGGGGCGTGGGCAGCATCTTCCGTGAGGGCGGCCCCGACTTCAGCGACAGGGAGGTGGAGTTCCTCGGCGCCGTGACGGCCACCCTGGCGGCGGCGACCAGGGCCGCTGTCTGCATGGCGCGCCCGGCCGGACCTGCCGCCGTCGGGCCCGTGATTGTCCTCGCCGGACTGCACGGTGAACTGCGTGCGGCCACGTCGGCCGCCGCAACCTGGCTTGCCGAGGTGGAGGAGGCCGCACCCGGACGTTTCAGCCAGGCGCTCTATGCGATCGTGGCCCAGGCCCACGCTGCACTCTCGGGAACGGCGCGGGCCAGGATGCGGGATGCAGGCAACAGCTGGGTGATGCTGCAGGCCAGCCGGCTGATCACCGGAGACGACCCCGAGCAGATGGTGGTCACCGTCGAACCCGCCACCACCCACGAACTGGCCAGCCTGCTGCTGATGGCGTACGGCGTCACTGCACGGGAGCGGGACGTCTGCCTCGAGGTGCTGTCCGGAAATCCGACGGCGGACATTGCCCGGCACCTGTTCATCTCCCCGCACACAGTGCACGACCACCTGAAGTCGGTCTTCGAAAAAGTCGGTGTTGGAAGCCGGGGTGAGTTGGTGGCCCGGCTGGTCGCCTGAAGCACGGGGACGTTTCCATGAACGAGCTGTCCAGGGACCTCTGGGCACGGCGGGTGAAGTGGTCCGCCGGGTGGCCGCCCGGGTTTCAGTCTGTGGTCTTTCCGGCCAGGATCTGTTCGCGCAGGATGTCCGCGTGGCCGCAGTGCTGCGCCAGCTCCCGCTGCATGTGGGAGCTACACCCCGGACTCCGGCGGGCGCCGGTGCCTGTGATGGAGTTCGT
>JABFWC010000280.1 GCA_013362385.1 Pseudarthrobacter sp. | reverse complement strand
GTGGTGGCGTTGTGTGCCTGGGCGATCGAGGTGACCGCGTTCCCGTTAAGGTCGCCGCCCTGGCCCAGCGGGCTGTAGGCCTCCACAGCTATGCCAAGGGCGCGGCACTTGGCCGCCAGGGCCGCCTGCTGGTAGCTGGGGTGCAGCTCGATCTGGTTGACGGCGGGAACGGTATCGGCGGACTCCAGCAGCGTGTCCAGGAGGTCGGAGAGGAAGTTGGAGACGCCGATGGCACGGATCTCCTTGTTTTCGTACAGCCGCTCCATCTCTTTCCAGGCCTGCACGAACAACCCCTGCGAGGGCACCGGCCAGTGGATGAGGTAGAGGTCGATGAAGTCCAGTCCCAGTGCCTTCCGGCTGTTCTGGAATGCCTCCTGGGCCCGGCCTTGTTCACCGTTCCGAAGTTTCGTGGTGATGAAGATGTCCCCGCGCGGGATGCCGGTTGCTGCCAAGGCCGCCCCGACTCCGGCCTCGTTGCGGTAGGCGGCCGCGGTATCGATGTGGCGGTAGCCCGCTTCCAGGGCGTCCTCCACGGTGCGCTGCGTATCTTCCGGCGGGACCTGGAAGACGCCAAAGCCAAGCTGGGGGATGGTGACGCCGTTGTTCAATGTCAGCTCTGACATGGGTGCTCCTTGAAAAGGTGGTGCTGGAATAGGTGGCGGATGCCCGACAAGAGAAAGCGGTTTCCGCTGGCTCACTCCTGAGCCTAGGCATTTTTTGCCGCCAAGTCAGCAGCCAAGGCTGATCCTGTTTTTCCTAGGACCGCCAGTCCTACCTTCGTTGTAGAGCCGGGCCCGCAGGGCAGGCAGAATGGACACCATGGGTCAAAGCGCTGAGTTCGGGAAGTTCCTCAAAGCCATGCGGTCACGCCTGAGTCCGGAGGTTGCCGGGACCGGGCCCGCCACCTCTTCGCGCCGGGTGCCCGGGCTGCGGCGGGAAGAGGTTGCGCGGCTGGCAGGAGTCAGCACCGACTACTACGTGCGGCTGGAGCAGGGCCGGAACATCCACCCCTCCCGCACTGTCCTGGATGCCGTTTCGCGTGCACTGCGCCTGGACAGCAGCGAACACGCGCACATGCTGGATCTGCTCGAAAACTGTGCCGGTTCTCCCCGTGAGGCCGGTGCCGCAACAGCCCAGGGGGTCCGGCCCGCGCTGCGCCAGCTCCTCGACGCGGTGGGGGATGTTCCCGCCATGGTGCTGGGCAGGCGCAGCGACGTGCTGGCCGGCAACCGGATGGCCTTCCTGCTGTTTACCGACTTCAGCGCGCTTCCGGCCGGCGAGCGGAACCTGGCCCGCTGGACCATCCTGGACCCGGCGGCCCGCGAACTCTTCCGCGACTGGAAGACCGTGGCTGCCGAGGCTGCAGGTTCCCTTCGGCTGGACGTGGGGCGGCACCCCAATGATCCGCAGGCGAACCAGTTGGTGGGGGAGCTGGCGGTGCAAAGCGAGCACTTCCGGCAGTGGTGGGCCGGCCACCGCGTGGCCACCCGGTCGGCGGGCACCGTCCGGTTGCACCACCCCGCTGTGGGCGACCTTGAACTGAACTTTGAAAACCTCATCCTCCCCGAGGACGCGGACCAGACGCTCCGGGTGTATTCCGCCCGGCCGGGCTCGCCGTCCTCGGACGCCCTGGCCCTGCTGGGCAGCCTGGGCGCTGCACCTGAAACCCGGCAGGAACGCGGCGCAGCCGCGGCCATCGAGAGTGCCGGTACGGAGTAACCGGCAGCCTCACCTACTCCTTCTGTACATTTGTCCAGAGCGCGTGCCCAATTCTGGCCAGCCGCCCATTGGTGCGCGGCCCGGCCGTTCCTAGGCTGGAGAAACAAGCTTTCACCACCAAGGATGGTCTCAACGATGAAACGCATCGCCCTGCTGAAGGAGCGCCAGGCCTCCGCCGGCGCCACGTCCACTGCCACCGGCTCACACTGCCCGGTGTCCGGCCTGTGGAGTCCGGACCTGGATCCGCACACCGTGCTCTCCTTCTTCGAGGGACACGTGTTTCCCACCTTCGACGGCGTCCCAACCGTCTGGCGCCGGCGCAGCCCGGGCACGGCGAACTGAGCCCTTAAACGAACTAAGTCCCCGTAAAGCAGAACTGACCCGCAGCCGGCGTTGTTGAAACGCGAGGCTGCGGGTCAGTTTGTGTTACGTCTCAGTGTTTGGCTGAGGTCCCGGTTCTATTGAAGTCCCGGATCCCGGTCAGTGCTCTTCGAGCCGGAAGCCGATCTTGATGGTGACCTGCCAGTCCGCCACTTTGCCCTCCTCCAGGTGGCCCCGGATCTCCTTCACCTCGAACCAGTCGAGGTTCCGCAGGGTCTGGGATGCCTTGGCAATGCCATTGCGGACGGCGTCGTCCACGCCCTGGGTGGAGGTGCCGACAATTTCAGAAATGCTGTACGTGTGGTTGGACAACTTCGCTCCTCGTGATCGTCGATGCTCCCGGTTGCGGGCCGTCCCTGAAGCCTAGTTGGACTCCGCGGACATTGGCCAGACCTTGGCCGCGCAGGAACAGCAGCGACACCTCGCAGAAGAAGCTACTTCGCCTCCAGTACCAGGGTCCTCAGGTCGTCCAGGGTCTGCTGCATGTGCAGGTCCATCGCTTCGCGTGACCGGACGGCGTCCCGGGATTCCAATGCCTCGGCGATGCTCTGGTGGTGCCCGATCGCGTGTTCCTGGATGGCGGGGACGGCCGAGGTTTCGGTCCGCCGCTTTTCGAGCACCCGGTGCAGCGGCTCAAACAGTACGGACACGAAGACGTTGCCGGAGGCCCGGAGGATCACGCCGTGGAACGCGAGGTCCGCCTCCACAAAGGCGGCGACGTCGTTGATGCTGTGGGCAGCCTTCATGGCCGAGACGTAGGCGAACAGGGACTGGATGTCCTCTTCCGAAATCCGTCCGGCGGCCAGCTCGCAGGCGCCCGTCTCAAGCATCCGGCGGAGTTCGATGAGCTGGATGGAGGCATCGGCGTCGTTCTTGCCCTCGGAGGCCGCCCGCAGGACCGCCTCAAGCGAGGTCCAGCGGCTGAGCGGGTTCACGAAAGTGCCCCGGCCCCGCTCCACGCTCAGGATCTGCTGGGCCTGCAGCGTCTTCATCGCTTCACGGACCGTCATCCGGCTGACCTCGTGGCGCGCGCTGAGCTCATGCTCTCCGGGCACCGTGGCCCCGGGCGGGAACTCGCCTTCGATGATGCGGTCCAGCAGCTCATCAGCCACGATGCCGACCAGCGATTTCCTTGCCAT
>JABFWC010000033.1 GCA_013362385.1 Pseudarthrobacter sp. | reverse complement strand
TTTTGCCGACGGAGGGGGAGTCCTGCGAGAGGCCGGCGGCCTGGAGCTGCTGGCCGAAAGGGATCTTCAGTTCGTTCAGGGCGGAGGCCACCGCGTTCTCCTGGGAGGTGGTCATGGCCACCGCGCTCTGCTCCTGGGCTTCCTGCTTGGTGGTTCCCGTCGGGTAGATCAGCTCCACGGGGTACACCGCCTTGGACTTGTCCAGCCAGGCGGAGAAAGCACCCAGGATACTGACCGGACCGGTGGGCCCCCCGTCGACATACACCGTCGTGAGGTCGAGGCTTCCGGCGGCAGGGTAGGTTTCGTGGCCGGTGACGTGGATGACCGGTTTCCCCTGGCTCTCGCCGAGGGTGTTGTAGGTAGGGCCGGGCGATTCAATGACATACGGCACGGGCAGGGTGCCGGCCGCAATCCCCAGCCCCAGCGCCGCCAGCCCGGCAACCATCAGGGTGGAAGGGCGCCTGCCCCGGCGTCCGCCGTCGGCCGCCCGTCCGGCATGCCCTTCCCGCGGGGCAACGGTGTTGAAGGGCGGCCGGCCTGCGGGGAAGGAAACGTCGGGAACCTGGTCCTCGGAGGGGTGGCCGCCACGGGTTGTAGTCACCCCATCAACAGTACGCGGTGGCAGCGCGCCGGGGGTGCTTTGCCTAGAGCGAACGACGGCGGCGGCCGGCAGACAGCCGACCACGGCCGGGGTACCGTGAAGGTTGAGCAACAGTCACACCGACGATCGGCGGGATCATGACCTCCAATCCACTTAATCCGTCCAACGGGGACGACAACCCCAAGGATCCGTTGACCGAGATGCTGCAGAACCTCATGGGGGGCAAGGGGATGGAGAACTTCGACCCCGCCGAGCTCGCCAAGGCTGCCGGCCTGCCGAACGACCCCAACCTGCTGGCCCAGATGTTTTCCCAGGTCCAGGCCATGATGAGCGCACCCTCGGAAGGGCCCGTCAACTGGACCCTGGCGCACGACAACGCACGCCGTGTCGCAGCCAGCAGTTCCGACCCCTCGGTGACGGCCCAGCAGTCCCGGGACGTTGACGAGGCGCTGCGGCTCGCTGAACTCTGGCTTGACCCGGTCACGGACCTGCCGGCCACCGGGCTGATCGGCCGTGCCTGGTCGCGTGCAGAATGGGTGGAAGCCACCCTGGGCACCTGGAAACGGCTCACCGAGCCCGTGGCCAACAGCATCGCCAATGCTCTTTCCTCCGCCATGACCGAGCAGATGCCCGAGGAAATGAAGTCCATGATGGGTGGTGCCTCCTCGATGCTGCAGAACATGGGCGGCGCCATCTTCGGCATGCAGCTGGGACAGGCCATCGGAGCCCTGTCCGCGGACGTCGTCAGCTCCACCGACATCGGTGTTCCGCTGGCCGACCTGGAAATGGCCCTGCTGCCCACGAACGTTGCCGCGTTCGGCGAGGGGCTGTCACTGCCCGAGAACGATATCCGCCTGTTCCTGGCGGTCAGGGAAGCCGCCCACGCCCGCCTGTTCGTGCAGGTTCCGTGGCTGCGCGGACACCTCCTCGGTGCCATCGAGGCCTATGCCCGCGGCATCCACATCGACACGTCCCGCATCGAGGAACTCGCCCGGGACCTCGACCCGAGCAACCCCGAAGGCATCCAGGAGGCCCTGTCGCAGGGCGTCTTCATGCCGCAGCGGACCCCGGCGCAGGAACAGGCCCTCGGGAAGCTGGAGACCGCGCTTGCCCTGGTGGAGGGCTGGGTGGATGAACTTACCGCCGCCGCCACCGAAAAGGTGCTGCCCTCCGCTGGCGCGCTGCGCGAAACGGTGCGCCGCCGCCGTGCAACGGGCGGCCCTGCCGAGCACGCCTTCGCTTCCCTGGTAGGCCTGGAGCTGCGCCCCCGCCGGCTCCGCGATGCCGCCACCCTCTGGGCCACGCTGAAGGAAGAGCGCGGAATCGAGGGCCGGGACGCGATCTGGCACCACCCTGACCTGTTGCCCACCGCCGAGGACCTGGACGACCCCAAAGGGTTCAGCTCCCGCCGCAAGCTCGCCGAAGCCAGCGACAGCGAGGTGGATGACGCCCTCCAGAAACTGCTCAGCGGCGGCTTCGACAATGCCTCCGGCGCTGGTGACGCCGGCGGCGCGGACAGCCCGAAGGATCCAGGCAACGAAGAAAAGGACCACGACGGCGGGACGGACCAGCCCAAGGGCTGAGGACTTCCTGTGCCCGGCCGGTTGCCCGGCATCGGACTAGTCAGCGTGCGACTAGTCGGCATCGGACCAATCGGTGTCGGATCGGTCGGCGTCGTCCGGCCAGGTCCGGGCCTCCGGCCCGCTCCCCCGTTCCTGCCCCTGCCCGGCTGAGCCGGCAGGGGCAGCTTCGTCTGTGCCCAGGCCCCGGGACGTGGCGAATGCGACACCTTCAAGGAACGCCTTGGCCCGCTGGGTCTCAGGGTAGGCCTCGAGCAGCTTCCAGAACGCCGCATTGTGCCCGGCCACCAGGAGGTGCGCCAGTTCATGGAGCAGCACGTAATCGACGACCCACTGCGGCATGGTCCGCAGCTTGTCCGAAAGGCGGATCGTGCCCTCCGCTGGGGTGGCCGAACCCCACCGTGAGTTCTGGTTGCTGACCCAGCGGACCGACGTCGGGACCGCACGGCCGCCAAAATACCTGGCGGAAAGCTGCGCTGCGTGGGCCGCCAATGCCTCGTCGCTGGCCGGGCGCCGCCGGCCTGGTGCTGACCGCTCCCCCTGCCGGTGCAGCTTCGCCAGCATCCGCTGAACCCATTCCTTCTCCTGTGCCGCGGTGAACCTGGCGGGAATGGCCACGACGGCGGTCCCGCCTTCCCAGAAGGCCGCCACTGTCCGGGTCCGACGGGCAGAGCGGCGGACCTCCACGGGAGCTCCGCCGGCCGTCGTCAGCACGGCCGGTTCCTGGCGCCCCCGCCGGCTCCCGCCGCTCACAGGACGGCGCTCTCGGCCAGCACCCGCAGAACGTCCTCGCCGTACCTTTCCAGCTTGGACGGACCAACTCCGGCCAGGCCGGCAAGATCCTCCAGGGATGCGGGCCGTGCTTCGGCAATGGCCGTCAAGGTGGCATCGGTGAAGACGACGAATGCGGGCACTTCCGCGGACAGCGCCACCTCCCGGCGCCAGTTCCTCAGCGCTTCGAAGGTTTGTTCCTCGTAGCTGGGCGGACACGCGTTGCAGCGGCCCACCTTGCGTTCAGCCCCCGTGGCCAGCATGCTGCCGCAGACCCTGCACTTCGCGG
>JABFWC010000469.1 GCA_013362385.1 Pseudarthrobacter sp. | reverse complement strand
TGCCGACGCCGAATCCGCCGTCGAGGTAGATACCCGCCCTGGAGGCGTCCTTCTTGCCGAACAGCTTCTTGAAGAGCCCTCCCCCGCTACCCGACCCCACGCCGTCGGCAAATCCCTTCAGGGCATGCACGGCGGCAGCCTGGCTGGGCTGCTTGGGGTCCGGCCGGTAGCTGGCGAAAGAGACCTCCCCGAAGCGTGGCGAAGGGTAGAAGCCGTTGAGGAGTTCGTCCACCGAAACTGCCGGAGTGCGGGCGGCAAGCTGTTCGATCTGTACCAAGATGGTCCGTTCTGCTGGTGGTTGGTCCCCAGAAAGGATACCGGCAATGGTGCCGCGGCCCCGGCGGAAAGGCTCTCCGCGGGGCCGCGGCGTGACAAAGGCAACATTTCGTCCTGTTAACGGAATACGGACAACGCCGGCACCGCTGGCTAGGGTGGAAACAGGTCCCGATGCCGGTCCCGCGGATTCCCGTGTTCTCAATGAAAGGTCATGCCATGCCCTACGCGGTTGAACAAAATGAGAAGTTCGCAGCCTACGCCCACCCGGAACGGCTGGTCTCCACTGAATGGCTCGCTGCCGCCATCAAAAGCGGCGCAGTGGCACGCGGTGAACTCATCGTGGTGGAGTCCGACGAGGATGTCCTCCTGTACGAGACCGGACACATTCCCGGAGCCGTCAAGATCGACTGGCACACGGACCTCAACGACGACGTCGCCCGGGACTACGTGGACGGCGCGGCGTTCGCCGAACTGGCGGCGTCGAAGGGCATTTCCCGTGACAGTACCGTCGTGATCTACGGCGACAAGTCCAACTGGTGGGCCGCGTACGCCCTCTGGGTCTTCACGCTCTTCGGCCACCGGGACGTCCGGCTGCTCGACGGCGGCCGGGACAAGTGGATCGCCGAAGGCCGGGAACTGACCCGGGAACGGCCTGCTCCCGCACGTGGCAGCTACCCCGTAGTAGAGCGGGACGACGCTCCGATCCGGGCGTTCAAGGAAGACGTCCTGGCCCACCTGGGCAAGCCGCTCATCGATGTCCGCTCGCCCGAGGAATACACCGGCCAGCGCACCCATATGCCGGCCTACCCTGAGGAAGGCGCCCTGCGCGGCGGCCACATCCCCACGGCCGCCTCGATCCCCTGGGCACGGGCCGCTGCCCCGGACGGCACCTTCCGCAGCCGTGAAGAACTCGAAGCGCTTTACCTCGGCGAAGCCGGCCTGACCCCGGGCGACGACGTCGTGGCATACTGCCGCATCGGCGAACGCTCCAGCCACACGTGGTTCGCGCTGAAGTACCTCCTGGGCTTCGAATCCGTCCGGAACTACGACGGCTCATGGACCGAGTGGGGCAACGCGGTCCGCGTGCCGATCGTCAAGGGTGCAGAGCGCGGTTCCCTTCCCGTCCCGGCAGGAGCCTGACACGCAACACGCGTAAACTGGAAACGATGACTACTCAAGCTTTGCCCTCCGCCCTCGCGGCGATCGTGGATGACTTCCAGGCCCTGTCCGAGCCCGAACGGCTGCAGCTGCTGCTGGAGTTCTCGGAGGGACTTCCCGAGCTTCCCGACCGGCTCAAGGACCACCCCGAGCTCCTGGAGCAGGTGGTGGAGTGCCAGTCTCCGCTGTTCCTGACCATTGAAACGGACAACGGCGGCGGACCTGTCCGGCTGTTCTTCAAGGCCCCGGCTGAAGCGCCCACCACCCGGGGGTTCGCCGGCGTGCTGCATGAAGGCCTCGACGGCCTGTCCGCGGGAGAGATCCTGTCCGTGCCGGACGACATGCCGGAGCTGCTGGGCCTCACGCGGGCCATCACGCCCCTGCGCATGCGGGGCATGACCGCGATGCTGGGAAGGATTAAGCGCAAGGTGGCAGCAGCGTCCCGCGTCCGCGGCTGATCCGGGGCCATGGCACGCAAAAGCAGTTCGCAGGGAACCCCGGCCACGGCGGTGCTGACCGCGGCCGGGGTTCCCTTTGTGCTGCATCCCTACGCCCATGACCCCTCGGCTGCCAGCTACGGCGCCGAAGCGGCCGAAGTCCTGGGCGTGGATCCGTCCCGCGTCTTCAAGACCCTCATGGTGGAGGTGGAGGGACGGCTCGCCGTGGGCATCGTTCCAGTCAGCGGGACCCTTGACCTGAAGGCCATGGCCGCCGCACTGGGGGCGAAGAAAGCGGTGATGGCAGATCCCGCCGCGGCCCAGCGCCGCACGGGCTATGTCCTGGGCGGCATCTCCCCGCTGGGCCAGCGCCTTCCCTCCCCCACCGTCCTCGATTCGAGCGCCCTGGCCCTGGACACTCTGCTGGTGTCCGGCGGCAGGCGCGGGCTGGACATCGAGTTGGCGCCGGCCGACCTGGTCCGCCTGACCGATGCCGTGACGGCACCGGTCGGTTCTCCGGCCAAGGACTAGCGGCAACCAGGGTTCCGCTAGGCGATCACGTACCGCTGCATCATGTCGTTGTCCTCATGCTCGAGGATGTGGCAATGCCAGACGTACTCGCCCTTGAAGGATGAGCCGATGGCCAGCGGGGCCCCGCCGGCCGCTGCCGCCCCGAAGGGCACCCGTATCCTGGTCACCTCGCCGGGCATGGCAACGACCGTGTCCTTCCATCCCTGTTCGTAGGCGGGGGCATCCTTCGGCCGGCCAATCAGGAACGGCCCGGCCGGCACGGCACTTCCCCGGCCCGGCGTCACCAGCCCGTCGCGCGGGTCCATGTAACCGGTGGCCGCGAGGTACCCTTCCACGTCGAACTTCTGCCTTTCCACCACCTGGAACTGGGTGAAGTGCAGGTGGATCGGATGCGCGTCCTCCGTGGTGTTGATGAGCTCCCACTGTTCGAGTGTGTCGCTGCGCACGGTGGTGATGTCCGGGCTGTCAAACATCCGGTTGTTCAGGAGCGCCATGACCGGGACGTCGTCCCCGTTGGCCACCTCCACCAGAGCCATGGGCCTGGTGGCGGCCGTGGGCAGGTCCGCGAGCCGTGTGATGGGCCGGGCCCGCAGACGGTCAGGCAGCGGAACGTCGTAGCCTGACCGGGACTGCACCGTGAACTGCATGATCTGCCGCAGCGGCATCCCGCCGAGCTGGACGGACTCCGGCCCGTCGGGGAAGGGAACCCGTGCACTGTTGGTGAGGACCACCTTGGCGCCGGCCTTAAACCCGCCGAAATCCAGAATCAGGTCCGCCCGCTCGCCTGGACCGATGACCAGCCTGTTGAGCCTGACCGGGGCATTGAGCAGGCCGCCGTCGGT
>JABFWC010000127.1 GCA_013362385.1 Pseudarthrobacter sp. | reverse complement strand
CGCCGGGTCCAGCCGGCTGAGCGTGGCTGCGGCCGGGATATACACCAGCGGGAAGTAGGACAGGGTGGAAATGAGGATCCCGGAGCCCAGTCCGCCCAGCGACGGAATGGCCGAGACCCAGGCGTAGCTGTTGACGAACGCCGGGATCGCCAGCGGCGCAGCCAGCAGCACGGCCCAGATCCGGTGGCCGCGCAGCTTGGTGCGCTCCACCAGCCATGCCCCGGCCACGCCAAGCAGCAGGCACAGCGGGACGGTTGCCGTCATCAGCAGCAGGGTGTTCAGCAGCAGTTCGCCCACGCGCGGGCGGAGGATGAGCGCGACGGCGGTGTCCCACCCGGTTGCCGCCGTCATGTAGGCGACGTACCCCAGCGGGACGAGGGAGAAGAGGGCGATCAGCACCGCCAGGACGGACACAGCGGAAACGCCGAAAGGCGGGCGGGGGCGCTTGCCCCGGCCCGCCGTCGTCGTGCCCTGCCTTGGCGGAGCCGATAGATCGGTGGTCACTGACTTAGAGGAGTCCTGCCTGGGTCATCAGGTCGCTGACCTTCTGGGAGTTGAGCTTGGCGGCGTCAACCTTGGGGGCCTGCAGGTCCTTGATGGGGACCAGCTTGTCGTTGGCGGGGACGTCGGAGCCGATGGCGTACTCGAAGGACGTGCCGTTCTTCAGGACCTCCTGGCCCTTCTTGCCGGTGATGAACTTCAGGAACTGCTGGGCAGCCGCCGCGTTCTTGGAGGACTTCAGTACGCCGCCGCCGGAGACGGACAGGAACGCGCCCGGGTCCTGGTTCTTGAAGTAGTACGGCGCGACGTTCTTGGAGTTCTCGCCGGTCTTGGCCTGGTCGCCGTAGTAGTAGTAGTGGTAGATCAGGGCCGCGTCCACTTCACCGGCGTTGACCGCCTTCATGGCCGTGCTGTTGCCCTTGTAGGCCTTCGAGTTGTCCTTCATGGCCTTGAGCCAGTCCTCGGTGGCGGCCTCGCCCTTGAGCTCGAGCAGGGCGGAGACGATGGCCTGGAAGTCGGCGCCGGTGGGGGAAGCTGCCCAGCGGCCCTTCCACTCCGGGTTGGCCAGGTCCAGCATGGACTTGGGCAGCTTGTCCTCGGTGACCTTGGTCTTGTTGTAGACCAGGACCGTGGAGCGGGCGGCGATGCCCGTCCACTTGCCGGTGGACGGCGAGAACTCGGCGGGGACCTGGGCCAGGGTGTCCTTGTCCACGTCAGCGAACAGGCCGGCGTTCTCCACCTGCGTCATGGCGGGGGAGTTCTCGGTGAGGAAGACATCGGCGGGGGACGCCTGGCCTTCCTGGACGATCTGGTTGGACATCTCCGTGTCATCGCCCTGGCGCAGGGTCACCTTTATGCCGGTTTCGGCGGTAAACGCGTCAACCCATTCCTTGGTGAGGCTCTCGTGCTGCGCGTTGTAAACGGTGATCTCACCGGCAGAGGAGCCGCCGGATGCTGCGGAGGAGGAGCTGCCGCCTGCGGGGGTGCCGCCGCCGCAGGCGGTCAGGCCGAGTGCTGCGGTGGCGGCGAGTGCGATGCCGGCCAGCGCGCTGTTGCGGATCTTCATTGAGGCTGCTTTCGTGGGGAAAAGTCTGCATGGACCTGCGTCCGGGGAGGCATTTCGGAAGGTGCCTCCGTCAGGAAACTGTAGGGTAGGCAAACCTAAGCATAAAGCCAGAAAGCGCTTTAAGTGACGAGGTTCACATCAATTACGAAAACGTTGCGTGACGTAATTGCAGGAAGCTCGTCGAAAATCTGTAACGGCGCCGGGAACAGGGCGACGGGAACAGGGCGACGGCGGCACCCGGGTGAGTGCCGCCGTCGAACTTTGCTCGTTATTCGTTGGGGTTCGGGGACCGGACGTCCTTCTCGCCGATGTCCGCCGCGCCCAGCACGTCCGCTGCGGGACCATGCACAGGCGGATGCTCGCGGATGCTCAGTTCCGGATGGTGCAGGTCCAGCGCCGGCCGCTCGGACCGGATCCGGGGGAGCGAGGTGAAGTTGTGCCGTGGCGGCGGGCAGGACGTGGCCCACTCAAGCGATGCGCCGAAGCCCCAGGGATCATCCACCGTGACCTTCCGGCCCGTCCGCCAGGTGATGTAGACGTTCCACAGGAACGGGATCAGGGACGCGCCCAGCAGGTAGGAACCGATGGTGGAGAACTGGTTCATAAAGGTGAAGTTGTCCTCGGGCATGTAGTCCGCGTACCGCCGCGGCATGCCCAGCGCGCCCAGCCAGTGCTGGATCAGGAACGTGGCGTGGAAGCCCAGGAACAGCATCCAGAAGTGGATCTTGCCGAGGCGTTCGTTGAGCATCTTCCCGGTGAACTTTGGCCACCAGAAGTAGAACCCGGCGAACATGGCGAACACCACGGTGCCGAACACGACGTAATGGAAGTGGGCCACCACGAAGTAGGAGTCCGAAACGTGGAAGTCCATGGGCGGCGAGGCCAGGATGATGCCGGTCAGGCCGCCGAAGAGGAACGTGGCGAGGAACCCCATGCTCCACAGCATCGGGGTCTCGAACGTCAGGGACCCGCCCCACATGGTGCCGATCCAGTTGAAGAACTTCACGCCCGTGGGGACCGCAATGAGCATGGTCATGAAGGCGAAGAACGGCAGGAACACGGCACCGGTGACGTACATGTGGTGCGCCCACACCGTCATGGAGAGGGCGGCGATGGCGATGGTGGCGTACACCAGGCCCTTGTAGCCGAAGATCGGCTTGCGGCTGAAGACCGGGAAGACTTCGGAGACGATGCCAAAGAACGGCAGGGCGATGATATACACCTCGGGGTGGCCGAAGAACCAGAACAGGTGCTGCCACAGGATTGCGCCGCCGTTGGCGGGGTCGAAGATGTGGGCGCCGAACTTCCGGTCCGCGCCGAGGGCGAACAGGGCCGCGGCCAGCGGCGGAAACGCCATGATCACCAGGATGGCGGTCACGAGGGTGTTCCAGGTGAAGATCGGCATCCGCCACATGGTGAGCCCGGGGGCCCGCATGCAGATGATGGTGGTGATGAAGTTGACCGCGCCAAGGATGGTGCCGAAGCCGGACAGGGCCAGGCCGAAGACCCACAGGTCACCGCCGACACCCGGGGTGAAGGTGGTGTTGGACAGCGGCGCGTAGGCGAACCAGCCGAAGGACGCCGAGCCCTGCGGGGTGATGAATCCGGAGACAGCGATGGTGGAGCCGAACAGGAAGAACCAGAAGGCCAGCGCGTTCAGTCGCGGGAAGGCCACGTCCGG
>JABFWC010000042.1 GCA_013362385.1 Pseudarthrobacter sp. | reverse complement strand
GATCACCGCCGGCGATTTTGACGGGCTCATCACCCAGTGGGGCACATCCTTCGCGGCCTGGGGCAAACCGGTCATGCTGCGCTTTGCCCACGAAATGAACGGCAACTGGTACCCCTGGGTCGAAGGCGTGAACGGCAACCAGGCGGGTGACTACGTAGCAGCCTGGCGGCATGTGCACGACGTCGTTGCTGCCACGGGCGCCAGCAACGTCCAATGGGTGTGGTCGCCCAACGTTCCGTACTGGGGATCCACGGACCTGGCCGGTCTGTTCCCCGGTGCGGGGTACGCGGACGTCGTCGCCCTGGACGGCTACAACTGGGGCACCTCGCAAACCTGGAGCACCTGGGTTTCTCCGGTGGACCTTTTTGCCCCCGGCCTCTCGCAGCTCCGCGCCCTGGCCCCCGGGAAGCCGATCCTGATCGCCGAGACCGCGTCCACTGAGCTGGGCGGATCCAAGGCCTCGTGGAACACGGACATGGTGTCCTACTTCGCGGCGCAGTCCGATGTGATGGGCTTTGTCTGGTTCCACCTGCAGAAGGAAGTGGACTGGCGTATCAACAGCAGTGACTCGTCGGCCTCGGCCTTCAAATCCGCCCTCCTGGCCCGCCGTAGCTAACGGCCCGATTCGAGGAAGTCCACCAAGTGGGCTTCCAAGGCTGAGCCGTCCTTCAGTTCGCATTCCCAGACCGTCAGGACTTCCCAGCCGGCGTCTTCCAGCTGGCGCCGCTGGCCGGCGTCGCGCTCCCGGGTGCGGGCGCGCTTGGCGGCCCAGAACTCGGCATTGGCCTTCGGTGCATGCTGGCCCGCCCTGCAGTCATGGAAGTGCCAGAAGCAGCCGTTGACGAAGATCACCTTGTGGCGGCCGGCGAAGACGAGGTCCGGGTTGCCGGGCAGCCGCTTGCCGCCGCTGGTGCCGTGCAGCCGGTAGCGGTAGCCCTTGGCGTGCAGCAGCCGGCGCACTACCAGTTCCGGCTTGGTGTTCTTCCCCCGGATCCGGGACATGTTCCAGCTGCGCTGCTCCGGGGTGAGCCTGTCCGCAGGGGGGTTGTCCGCCATCCTTCCAGTCTAGGAGGGGCTAGATCTACCGTTCCGGCTGCTCGCCGAACACGAAGTGCCGCCCGCTGACGGACTTCGGTTCGATCTCCACGTAGAAGTCCTTGAGGGTGGGGACCCAGGTCTTCAGGCCGAGCTCTTCGACGGCGGACAGTTCGTCCGAGGTGCTCAGGACCCGGGCGGTGCCGCGGAGGACCACGGACCAGGCCTCCTCGGAGAGGATCCCGTCGGTTTCGAACAGCACCTGGGCGTTGATGGTCAGTTGGGCCAGCTTGTTGCCCGGTGCGGTACGCAGGTAGACCTTGCGGTTCGAGGTCACGTAGTTCACGGGAAAGATGTCGGGCTCCCCGGCCACTGAGACCACCAGCCGGCCATGCTTGGTGGCTGCCAAGAGGCGCCACGACTGCTCATCATCGAGTTCCAGGACCGGGTTATCGTCCGCGTGTTCAAACATCATGCAGCCATTGTTCTACCTTCGGTAGAAATGCGCTAGGGCCCTTTGGCCCCTACCCCGAGACGGTCATGCCGTGCCGGGAGCAGCTGGCCCACCACCCCTGCGGGGACACCTGGACCTTCTGCCGGCGTCCGCAGGCCACGCAGAAGCGCGGCGGCTCCAGCATCAGAAGGCGGGCGCACTTAAGGTGCGTGTCCGACGGCGGGAGGCCGCCGCCGTCGTGCGTTTCCCCGTTGGCAGGCTTGCCGCAGAGCCCGCAGTACGGGCCTGCTGCCCGCTGGGTGCCGCGGTCCGTCACAGGGTCCTCTGCAGTTCCTTGATCGGCATGTTGAGGTCCACCAGGAGGTTGAGGTCGGCATCCGCGGGGCGGCCGAGGGTGGTGAGGTAGTTGCCGACGATCACCGCGTTGATCCCGCCGAGGAGTCCCTCCCGCGTGCCCAGGTCGCCGAGCGTCAGCTCCCGGCCGCCCGCGTAGCGCAGCACGGTGCGCGGCATCGCGAGGCGGAACGCGGCGATGGCGCGCAGGGCGTCCTTGCCGTCCATGACGTCCTGGTGCCCGAGCGGCGTACCGGGCCTAGGGTTGAGGAAGTTCAGCGGCACTTCATGCGGTTCCAGGGCCGCGAGCTGCGCTGCGAGCTCTGCCCGCTGCTCCAGCGTTTCGCCCATCCCGATCAGCGCCCCGCAGCACAGTTCCATCCCGGCGTCCTTGACCATGGCGCAGGTTTCCAGGCGTTCCTCGTAGGTGTGGGTGGTGACCACCTGCGGGAAGTAGCTGCGCGCCGTTTCCAGGTTGTGGTTGTAGCGGTGGACGCCCCAGCTGGCCAGCTGGTCCACCTGCTGCCGGGTAAGCATGCCCAGGGAGCAGGCGATGTTGATGTCCACCTCTTCCCGGATGCGGCCGATGGCGAACCTGACCTGGTTCAGCAGCTTGATGTCCGGGCCGCGGACCGCGGCCACGATGCAGAATTCGGTGGCGCCGGTCGCGGCTGTTTCCTTCGCCGCCTTGACCAGTTCCGGGATGTCCAGCCAGACGCCGCGGACAGGGCTGTCGAAGACGCCGGACTGGCTGCAGAAGTGGCAGTCTTCCGGGCACCCGCCAGTCTTGATCGAGATGATGCCTTCCACTTCCACGTCCTCGCCGCAGTGCCGCAACCGGACCTGGTGGGCGAGTTCGAGGGCGGCGGGGAGCGCGTCGTCCGGCAGGCGG
The DNA here is from genome assembly GCA_013362385.1 of Pseudarthrobacter sp. GTDB lineage: Bacteria > Actinomycetota > Actinomycetes > Actinomycetales > Micrococcaceae > Arthrobacter. The sequence goes on along the minus strand of JABFWC010000042.1, from coordinate 545 downwards.
AGGACGTCCACGAGTTGCGCCTCCGTCAGCCCGATGCCCTGTTCCAGGACCTGTTGGCGGGCCGTTTCCAGGATTGGGTGGTTCATTGGTGGTCCTTTGGCTTGATCGGAATGCTCTCTTTCCGACGCTAGTTCCGTGCCGTGCGGGTGTTTTTGTGTGGTGGCCACAACACGCCTTCGCACCTTTTGTTGACAGAAGCGGTCAAGGCTTAACACTCCGGAAATGATGCCGTGACCGGGCTGTCTTGCTGGCTGGATAGCGTCGCACCCAGACAACAGAAAACCTGCCAACGAAAGCGATGCACCTACGTGGACAACGACACACAGACAACGCAATTACTGGAGCCCGCCGCCCCGTCCGCCGCCGCCGTCGGAAATTCTCCGGCGACCGCGACGGGCAATGCCGCCGCCCTCAACGCCACCAAGGAAAGCCTGGAGGACTACACGCTGCGATTCGCCCCGCGGTCCTATCGCAAGTGGAGCGCCGGGGTAGTGGCGACCAGCGCGCTGGGCGGCATCGCGTACCTGGCCGACTTTTCCATCGGT
>JABFWC010000271.1 GCA_013362385.1 Pseudarthrobacter sp. | reverse complement strand
TCCACCAGCTGGCCTGCCGTGAACTCCCTGCCACCGACATTGAAGGAACGCTTTTCGCGCTCGATGACCTCGATGACGCGCAGGTCCGCGACGTCGTCGAGCTCCTTGACCTCCTGGGTGAGGACGGCGGTGACCACCGTCTTTCCCCTCTTCAGTCTGCCGGCGTCGGGAGTGATCTCGCCGTTGAGCAGCTTCAGGAGGGTGGTCTTTCCGGCGCCGTTGACGCCCACCAGGCCCAGCCGCTCCCCCGGGGCCAGGCGGAGGGTGATGTTGTCGAAAAGCTTCCGGCCGCCGTCGCCGCCCTGGAAGTTCAGGGACACGTTTTCCAGGTCCAGGACGTCCTTGCCCTGGCGGGCGGTGGCCATCTTGCTCAAGGCCATGGAGTCACGCGGCGCGGGAACGTCCTCGATCAGGGCGTTGGCCGCCTCGATCCGGAACTTGGGCTTCGATGTCCGCGCCGGGGCACCGCGCCGAAGCCAGGCGAGCTCCTTCTTGACCAGCTGCTGGCGCTTGCTTTCCACAACGGAAGCCATCCGGTCCCGCTCGGCGCGGGCCAGGACGTACGCCGCGTAACCGCCCTCGAAGGGGTCCACGATCCCGTCGTGGACTTCCCAGGTCTTGGTGCAGACTTCGTCGAGGAACCACCGGTCGTGGGTGACCACCAGGAAGGCGCCCTGGTTGGCCCGCCAGCGCGTCTTCAAATGCCTGGCCAGCCAGGCCACACCTTCAACGTCGAGGTGGTTGGTGGGTTCGTCCAGCATGATGACGTCGTGGTCCTCAATCAGCAGCTTGGCCAGGGCAACCCGGCGCTTCTGGCCGCCGGAGAGGGCGTGGACGTTGGCGTGCCAGTCGACGTCGGAGACCAGGCCGCCCATGATTTCGCGGATGCGGGGGTTGCGGGCCCATTCGTAGTCGGCCTGGTCCCCGACAATCGCGGCGCCCACGGTCAGGTCGCCGTCGAGCACGTCGCTTTGGTCCAGGTACCCCACGTTGACGTCCCCGCGCTTGGTGACGCGGCCGGAGTCCGGCGTGGAGCGCAGTGCCAGCAGCCTCATGAGAGTGGACTTGCCGTCGCCGTTTCGGCCGACCATGCCGATCCGGTCGCCCTCCTCGAGCCCCAGCGTGATGCCGTCCAGGACGGTGCGGGTTGCGTAGGAGACCGTGAGGTTTTCGCCGCCAAGAAGGTGTGCCAAGGGGAACTGCTTTCTGCTGCCGGGCTGGAAGAACTAAAGAAGGGTGTCGGAAATGATGCGTGCCCCGGGGACCGGACCGTGGCCGGGCAGTGCCGTCAGGCCATGGCGCCGCAGGTCCTCAGCAAGTGCTTCCGCAGCTACGGAGTCATCCGCCAGCAGGGCGACAGTGGGGCCGGAGCCGGAGACGATGCCCGCCGCGGCGCCGTGGGACTCACCGAGTCCCAGCGTATCGCGCAGCGCCGGCGAGAGTTCGATCGATGCCCGCTGGAGGTCGTTGACCAGGACGCGGCTCAGGGATTCGGCATCCCCGCTCCGCAGGGCAGTGAGGATCCGGGGGTCGACGCCCGACGGTTCGCCGGCGCTCACCCCTTCAGCTTCCCGGAGCCTGTCGAGCGTCCGGTACACCTCGGGAGTGGAAAGGCCGTAGTCCGCGACGACCAGCACCCAGTGGGTCTGGGCCTTCGCCAGGGCCGGGGACAGTTTGTCGCCCAGGCCCAGACCCACGGCCGTGCCGCCCAGGAGGGAGAAGGGCACGTCGGCCCCGAGTTCTGCCGCAAGGTGCGCCAGTTCCTCCCGGGAGAGTCCGCTGTTCCAGAGCGCGTCGCAGGCCAGGAGGGTGGCTGCGGCATCTGCCGACCCGCCCCCCATGCCGCCGGCCACCGGTACGCGCTTGGTGATTTCCAGGTGCACGCCGGTGGCGTGCTCGGAAACGTCTGCCATGATGGCAGCTGCTTTGTAGGCCAGGTTGCTGCTGTCCAGGGGGACGTCGACGGCGTCAAGGTCCAGGGTGCTGGCCGGGCTGAGGCTGACGGTGATTCCGGGAGCCGCGGTACTGGTGGCTGCGACCTCTTCATAGAGGGACACGGCAAGGTAGACGCTGGCCACGGAGTGGTAGCCGTCAGGCCGGAGCGGTCCCACCGAGAGTGAGACGTTGACCTTGCCCGGGGCCTTGACCCGGACCGTCCTGGCGGCGAAGCGTCCCGGCAAGGTGTTCACGACTTCGCTTCCCGGGCTTCCGCAATCCTTGCGAACGCGGCGATGTCGATGACCTCGCCCCGCGCCGTTGGATCGACGCCCGCGGCCACCAGGCAGCGCTCGGCTTCTGCGGCTCCGCCCGCCCATCCTGCAAGGGCGGCGCGCAGCGTCTTGCGGCGCTGGGCAAAGGCGGCGTCGACCACCGCGAAGACCTGTTCGCGGCTGGCCTTGGTGGCCGGCGGCTCCCGCCGGGTGAAGGCCACCAGTCCGGAGTGGATCTTCGGCGCGGGCCAGAAGACGTTCATTCCAATAACGCCGGCCTTGCGCATGTGGCTGAACCAGGCAGCTTTGACCGACGGCACGCCGTAGGTCTTTGACCCCGGGCCTGCCGCCAGCCGGTCCGCGACTTCGTCCTGCACCATGACCAGACCGTGCTCCAGGCTGGGAAAATGCTGCAGGAGGTGCAGGACCACGGGCACCGCCACGTTGTAGGGAAGGTTGGCCACCAGCGCGGTGGGTTCCACGGGGAGTTCCGTGACCTTCATCGCGTCGGCGTGGACAAGGTGGAAGGACCCCGCGGCGGAAGGGCGCCATTCCTTAACGGTCTCCGGAAGCTTTGCAGCCAGGACGGGATCAATTTCGACGGCGACCACGGCGGCTGCGGCGTCGAGCAGCCCCAGGGTAAGTGATCCCAGCCCGGGACCGACTTCGAGGACGGTTTCATCCGGCTGCACGGCTGCGGCGACGACGATCCTGCGGATGGTGTTCCCGTCGATGACGAAATTCTGGCCGAGCGTCTTGGTGGGCCTGATCCCGATTTCCCCTGCCAACCGGCGTATGTCGGATGCACCGAACAGCGGTGCGGGCGCGGCGGGGATGGGTTCAGTCACCTAGGTATCCTATCCCGCGCGGCATCCCGGTCCGTCTTTAACGGCGGTGGCCGGGCCCGGAAACCCCGGGCCCGGCCACTGCCGTTAACGTTCTGCTGCGAAAGCGGTCATCTGCTTGCTGCCCAGCCGCAACCCCACGGCGACAGGCCGCGCTGGGCGTAGACCCGGTTGGAGATATCGATCTGCTGCGCCTTGGTGGCCAGGC